>JBKHJJ010000058.1:0-8441 GCA_046538185.1 Dehalococcoidia bacterium | reverse complement strand
GACTCTTAATCAGCCGGTTCAGGGTTCGAGTCCCTGGCGGCTCACTTTGTATACAGAGTCACCCTACGGTTCTAGCTCCAATTACCTCTCCCGGCCTTCGTTAGCTTTCACTGTCCCTCTTGTGGGACAGCACAGCCGATAAGTTTGTAGGCGAGTTTGGCCAATAGAAATGCACAAGAACTTGGCCCCTCCGCGGGGCAGAATTCCACCAAGTCAAATCCGACCACGTGCTTGTGCAGGGCAACGGGTTCTAGTAGATCCAGGACTTGCCGCCAGGACATACCATCGGGTTCAGGAGTCCCTACCGCCGACATAATTGAAGGGTCCAGAACATCCACGTCTATGGTGACATAGACATCCTGAGTGAGTGAGTCGACTATCTGGTCTATTGGAGCTGCCTCCGGCCCGAAATCGGACATGTAGAAGGGCGTTAGGTCGTTTTCCGTCAAGAATTGTTTCTCCTCCTGACTGAGGCTGCGCACTCCTACCTGAGATATGGGGCAGAGTTCGGAGATGCGGCGCATGACACAGGCCTGGCTATATTTAGTCCCCAAGTATTCATCCCGGAGGTCAGCATGGGCGTCAAGTTGTAGTACAGAAAGCCCTGGAAACTCGTCCTTGAAGGCACGCACTGTTCCTAAGGAAAGTGAGTGTTCGCCTCCAATGAGCACGACAAATTTGCCCTTTCGTATCAAGCCTTTGGTCACTCGATAGACCCTGTCAATCATATCTAGAGGGCTGCTCAGGACAGGTTCTAGCTCGGGCAGGGTACAGATACCGACTTTATGTATCTCACGGCCTAGCTCTAGATCATAGAGCTCCAAATATTGAGAGGCGTCGATGATAGCTTGTGGGCCGTGGCGGGATCCGCTTCGCCATTCGGAGGTACCGTCGTAGGGTACAGGCAGAATTACGGTCCTGGCTTGCTCGAGATCGGAATAAGGTGGTGCCAAGCCGGCAAAGGCGCGACTCGACAGGAATGACCCGTTAAGCCCATCGACGAAAGCCTTGGGACGACGTTCTTGTTCATTCATGATAGACGAAACTCTGGGGATTGGTCGTCACAGATTCTGTTTGTGGCCATTCTCTGTCGATGAGGCAGGTCCTCAATTTGACTAACTGGAATCCCTCCTGGAAATCCCTTATTGCTTTCTCGGTATCAAAATCCTTGCAGGAGAAAATGTCTATGTTAACGTAGTTCCGCTCAACAAAGGTATGAACGCCGATGTGGCTTTCGGCGATGAAGACGAATCCCGATATCCCCCAATCGTCCAGTACCGGCCCTACGTATCTAAGTACGTATGGAGGCGAAATTCTGGTCATCCCGATCTGGGCAGGATAGGTTTCCAACCAGTTGCGAAGGAAATCTTCGTCACGGATAATCCTTTTGTCATTGGAATAACCATCTATGATTAAGTGCATTATCCCTCCTCAAGCAGTATTCTTCTTAGGTCGAAAAGGGCGGCATAGATTGCCCTTTGCTTCATTCTCGAACGATCTCCCCGCAGGGTGTGGGTGAAAGTCTCCTCCAGCCCATCACCGGACAAGCTTATGAATACCTCCCCGGAGTTGGTATCAGAATTCATGTTACCTCCAAGCCCCATGCCTATAGCGGCTTTCAGATTTCTACGTGCGATGTCAGCCATTGCTTGAGCTGCCTGAGTGCTTTCCTCTCCGTAGAGCTCCAGAATAGAGGGCTCAAGACCGCAGGCTAGTTTAGCCTCGCTCGAACAAGCCAGTAACCCCCCTTTGAAATAGGTATGGCTGTCCTGGTCACAGGCAATGGTGCTGCACAATAGTCCTTCGGTACAAGACTCCATGGTGGCTAGACTCAAGTTTCTGGCTCCGAGCAACTCCCCAACTACGGAACCAAGAGTGTCATCATCTATACCCCAAATGTGAGGAGCGAGAATATTTCGGATTTGGTCTTCACTTTGAGAAATAAGCCGCTGAGCTTCCTGTTTTCCTCTTGCCTTGGCGGTAATGCGGAGATGAACACCGTCGGGATGTATGTAAGTAGCCAGAGTGGGGTTAGACAGTTTGGAAAGAGGGGCTACCATTTCATCGACCGTCGCCTCGGCCACTCGAAAAGTCTTGATTGTCCTGGACAGGATTATCTCTCCACTCACCTTTTGCTTCAGTTTAGGCAGCATACCTAGTTGCCACATTAACTTCATCTCGGCCGGTGGCCCCGGTAGGGCTATGACTATGTGGTCGTCTCTCTCAATCCACCAGCCGGGCGCTGTACCCATATGATTGGGAATGGCTTGGGCCGAGGGGATTATAGTGGCCTGTTTGATATTGCTTTGTGGTATCTTGTCGGTATGCCGACCGAACTCTGATTGCCACCGAAGTAACTCTTGCCACAACCTCTCATCGACTTTCAATTCCTCACCCACCAATTCAGCAACGCCCTCCCGGGTAATATCATCTTGCGTAGGTCCTAATCCCCCTGTAGCGATGATAAGGTCTGCTCGCTCCCAGGCTCGCTTCAAGGTCTCGACCAACCTTTGCAGATTGTCTCCTACAGCAGAGATGAAGTACAGGTCGATTCCCAGCAAGGACAATTGATTAGCGAGAAAGGAAGAATCAGTATCAACTATGTTGCCCAGTAGAATCTCTGTCCCAACAGGTATTATCTCTGCTTTCATCGTGTAGGATCATGGCAACTCGTTCGCCCTTTGTCATAGTAACATCTCTATTTGTCGCCATCTTCAGTCTGCGTTTGCTGGAGTTCAGAATGCCCGCTTTTACTGGGCCTGGCCAATCAACGTCCGCGTAATTGACTCGCCAGGCGGAATCTCTGTCAACATTTGCCTGCTGAGATGCCAAGGTATTTCTCTACTATTGCCATAGCGCAGTATTTGCCGCACATGCTGCAGGTGGCTCCAGCACCAGGTATCTTGCTGTGGATCTGCTGCGCAAGTTGGGGATCCAGAGATAGGTTGGCTTGGGTTTTCCAGTCAAGAGCCTTGCGAGCCTTGGACATCTGCTCGTCCCACTCTCTGGCACCTCTTACTCCCTTCACTATATCGGCAGCGTGGGCAGCTATACGTGAGGCGATTACGCCCTGTCTGACGTCTTCTACATTGGGAAGGGAAAGATGTTCAGTGGGAGTAACGTAGCATAAGAAGTCCGCTCCAGCGGCAGCAGCGATTGCGCCGCCAATAGCAGCAGTGATGTGATCATACCCGGCACCTATATCAGTTACTAGAGGACCGAGAACATAGAAGGGTGCGCCACGGCAGACGCTCTTCTCCAATTGAACATTGGTCGTGATCTGATCGAGAGGCAAATGTCCAGGACCCTCTATCATGGCTTGGACACCGACCCCCCTGGCCCGTTCGGCTAGTTCACCGAGGGTGACCAATTCTTCGACCTGAGCTCTGTCGGTGGCGTCAGCTATACATCCGGGACGCAGGCCATCGCCGAGGCTGAGTGTGAAATCGTATTCCAGAGCCAGATCCAACAGGCGGTCATAGTATTGGTACAAGGGATTCTCCTTGTTATTGTGGAGCATCCAACCGACGAGGAAAGCTCCTCCCCGCGATACTATATCTGTTACCCTGCCCTGTTTCTTCAGTCTAGCAACAGAAGCCTGGTTCACTCCACAATGCACAGTCATGAAATCAACACCATCTCTGGCGTGTTCTCGGATTACGGTGAAGATATCGTCAACCGTCATGTTCACAATGGCTCCACGGCGCTCGATAGCTTCAATGCCCGCCTGGTATATCGGCACCGTCCCTACCGGCACGGTGCTCACACTGAGAATGGCCTGCCTTATGGTTGAAATATCTCCTCCGGTGCTCAAGTCCATTACGGTGTCAGCACCGAAGTCAACGGCAGCCTTTAGCTTAGTCAGTTCCATGTCCAAGTCGCAGGAATCTGACGATGTGCCTATATTCGCGTTGACCTTGGTCTTCAGGCCCGTGCCTATGCCGCAAGGGATCAAGTTTACGTGGTTACTATTTGCGGGGATTACGATTCGGCCTGCGATCAGGCCTTGCATGACGACGTTGATTTCCACCCCTTCTTCTTGGGCGATCTGCTTCATATGGGGGGAAACGGCTCCCTTGCGCGCCAACTCAATCTGCGTCATCGTTCTACATACCTCGCACAATGTGCGGTGGCAGTAAAGTATAAAGCATTTGATCCCAATTTAGAAACCCAATCTAGCACAGAGCAGTATTTAGCGCAAACGCAACCCTGGCAGTAGCAGGCGAACTGAGAGTGAGGAGCGTGGGGATAGATTTAGGAGAGAGTTCTCAGAATTTCCCGTTGGACCTTGAAAAGCCTATTTATGCCCTGTTGCGCTAGAGAAAGCAAGGCGTCGGCGGTCTGTTTAGAGAAAGGATTTCCTTCGGCTGTTCCTTGGATTTCCACAAACTCGTTTTCGTCGGTCATTACGACGTTGAAATCTACTTCAGCCCGATAGTCCTCTTCATAACATAGGTCAAGCAACATGGTGCCATTGACAATGCCCACACTGGTGGCTGCGACCATTTTGTTGAGTGGCATGAGTGGCAAGATGCCCTGTTTTCTTAAGTTATGGAAGGCGTGGTATAGAGCGACATATCCACCGGTTATAGCTGCCGTTCTAGTGCCACCGTCTGCCTGCAATACATCGCAATCTACCAGGAACGTCCTTTCTCCCAGAACGGCCAAGTTGGTCACTGCCCTTAGACTGCGACCGATCAGGCGTTGGATTTCCTGAGTCCTTCCCTCTCCCTTGTCCCGTGGCGTGCGAGTAACCGTGGAACGAGGTAGCATTGCATACTCCGCAGTGACCCAGCCCGCTCCCCCGCCTCTACGAAAACTGGGCACCCTTTCGTCCATGCTCACAGAACACAACACCCTTGTTTGCCCGAGTTCGATCAGCGCTGAACCCTCAGCAAAGCTCTGGTACCCCAACACTATGTGCACAGGGCGAAGTCGATCGTCGGCTCGACTGTCTATTCGTGACATACTAGCGGAAGTATAGCAGACAGTTTGGCAACCCGTCCTGTATTTCTCAGGAGGGCGAAGGATGTACCTTGTGAACAGCTATTCACCAGCGTCCCCTTTCTTGATACGTCTTGATGAATCTTTCTATAGAACGGTCATAAGTCTTCTCCACTTCGGCTGGGAATAAGCAGGCCGGCAACTCACCTAACTGCCAGTGGTATCTTAGGCATTCGCAGCAAATACCCTTTCTGCTGCACGGCTCGTATGTACAGTTACAAATTCGTTTGTTCTGTTCCGCGGTGCACTCTCTCATTATCGCCTCCTTAAGTAGTTCTTCGGTTCGATGTTGTTTTGCTGGTCAGGTAGAAGGAGACCATTTTCCCGCATGTATGTTATTATATGCCAGAAGTGAGGTAGTGGGAAGAGAGGAGCAGCTTGCAGGTATCGCTTGACGCCTATCTTGATATTGAGACGACAGGTTTGTGCTCGTTTTATGATGAAATAACAGTCGTTGGCATTTGCCTGGCCAACAATAGTGGGAATAGATTAGTTCAGCTTGTTGGGGGCGATGTAACCAGAAACAACTTGCTCAGAAACTTGCGTTATGTGGATACAATCTATACATATAACGGTAGCCGGTTTGATCTTCCCTTTATCAATTACCGTCTCGGGGTAGATTTGAGGCAGCATTTTCATCATCGCGACTTGATGCATGATTGCTGGAGCAACAACCTGTACGGCGGTTTCAAGGCGGTAGAGCGGAGGCTAGGGATTCCTCGGCGGCTCCAGGAAGTTGATGGGGCAGAAGCAGTAGCACTTTGGTGGAGATACCAGTTCAATAATGACACAAAGGCGTTGAATGTACTGCTGGAATACAACAGGGAGGATGTGCTTAACCTGATGACGTTGAGGAGGAAGCTAGAAAGGTGGTCGGGACTGGGACGTTGCCGGTAAGGTCGTGTCTTCTTGTTATTCCGATAGTCCACGTAAGTAGCTGATGAATTGCGACAGGAGGCGTGCAATGTCGGCAATCGTGGTGGCTATATTGCTCAGGGTTGAGGGGGTTGTTTCATCCACATCCCATGGAAATGATCCGTCAAGGTAGTAGACATCGTTGAAGCCTGCGACAATTTCATATCTGTCTAATCTGGAACTGCCAAGTGGAAATCTGAAAACTCCGAGAGGAGATTGAGCAGGATCCTGAGGGTCAATTGCGCGCCATTCGCCGTTGAGATACCAGTCCTCCATCAAGAAGGCATGGGCACCTGTTTCTCCGTCAACGCCGATGACTACGTACATCTGCTCCGGATCGATGCCGTAGGCTCTAAGGAGAGTGCACAAGAGAATAGAGAACTCCTCGCAATCTCCGACTAGGGGATCCGACAGGATCTCTACCGGGGTCTCCCAGTAGTCTTTCTGCCCGGCCCGATCTTCATCAGTCTCGTACTGTATATTGTAGGCAACCCAGTCCCGAATAGCGTCAAAGCCCTCTTCGGTGGGTTCGTAAGGAGGCTTACCCACGATACTCTGCAAGCATTCGGTAACCGCTGAGCATTCGGGCGTGATGTAACACTTGGATTCAACTTCCGTCTCGGTGGTTGGCCAAGCATGGCCTGTAGGAGGATTCTGTTCCAGAGTGGCGCAGCCCGAGCCAGACACAACGATTAAACCAAGAGCAATAAGACAGACTAAGGGGATCGAAACGCGCTCCTTCATACCCAGGCCCTAGAATATTTTATCTGAGATTTGGGTCTTATTCAATAGCTGGATGGTTTTGCCGCAGCATTTTTTGTGTTTGATATTCCCGTCCTCGTGGGGTCTGGTCTAGTATCCAGCTTCTGGGCTGTTGCGACGATGCGGTTAGCGAGTTGTCAAATGTTCTCTAAAGTGAAGAAGTTCTTCGGTGAGCGATGTGTAGCGGTGAACAAAGCCTCAAGCAAACATCATCTGTGAAACCCCATGCTAGCAATCATATCAAAGGGCACGCGGTAATCGTCGCGTTATCTGTAGTCGGGACTGCGCTCAATTGTCGTCCCAGGGAAAAGACTCATCATAATAATAGTAGTCATTAAAAGCCAGAATGATTTCATAATCACGGGTTAGTTTGAAATCGGCCAAACCGTAGTCCTCGAAGCGACGCCCGGGCGGAAAAGTCTGAGCACCGGCCTGCGGCTCCAGCGCCCGCCATTCTCCGTCCAGATACCAATTCTCTATCAAGAAGGCATGCCCATACCCCTCATCATCAACACCGATTGCAACGTATATTTGCTCCTCACCAAGGCCGTAGACCCTCAGGAGCGTGCACAGTAGAATGGCAAAGTCCTCACAATCACCGCTCTGCAGGGACAGCGTCTCATCTGGGGTTTGCCAATACTCATCAACTCCCCACTGCTCCTCATCGCTCTTATATTGAACATTGGCAGCAACCCAGTCTCGGATGGCATCAAAGCCGTCTTTGGTAGGTTGGTCGGCGGGATCACCTTCATAAGGCGGATTGATGTCCTGTAGACACTGGGCAATAGATGAAGAATTGACCGTGATCAAATCCTTGAATCTGTCCGCGTCCCACGAGGACCAAGCGTCGCCGGATGTGCCCTGGTCGTAACTGGTGCAGTTCAGCCCCGACATGAGAACTAAGCTGAGGGCGGCCCCACAAATCAATAAGACTAGAAAGTGCCTTTTCATACACAAATTCCCGTCACTTCAAATGAATATTTTGATACTTTTCAATAATCCGGAACAATTTTGACAGAACTTGCCCTTCATAGGTATGAAACTATGGTTCGTTGCCGGATAAGTCAAATAGCAGGTACATATTTTCAGTTAACCACATAAATCGCTGTATTCCTTTCTACTCGGAAGCGAGTCAGGGAAGGGGGAAATTTCTCTTCCCTGGCTCACCCGGAACAATAATTTTACCGGAGGTTTTGGTGAACGCTATTACAAAGTAGCCTCTAAAGCGTCAGTGTCCATATCCTGGTGTGTCGTTTGGCCGCTCTCAACCTCTACATCGGACACAAAACCTAGTACCTCTTCAAAGTCCGGGCCATTATATCCGGCGACCACTAAGTCGTAACCGCCGGCAGCCAGTAGGGGTATTGTGTAATGGCCATCCTCACACATCTTCCCGCTGTTGACTGCATTGGGAAATCTGGATGCTGGATATACCGATTCATCGTCTTCTGTGTCAGCCCAGGTCTCATCTTCGTAGGCAAAAACGATTATGTCAGTGTAGGTGTAATTATTTGTAATCAGACCGGAGATGCGTCCGGCTTCATTATCGACTATCAACCTGATTGTTGGCCACAAGATATGGTCGGAAGCTGCCAGATGCACAGATTTACGAACATCGAAGTCGGCAGTGACCTCCACGGTCCCATTGGCGGGTACTGTGAATTGCCCCACCGCTTTGTAGCCTGTCGTGTTACCGCTCGGCACGAACAGGGGTTCTGTCGTATCGTCAGCAAATTGGATATAGCAGCCCGGATTAGACC
>JBKHJJ010000057.1:0-8454 GCA_046538185.1 Dehalococcoidia bacterium | reverse complement strand
GTTCTCGGCTGGCAGGGCATCAGGTCGAAGAGCCAGATCTCCTTGCAGTCCCATTTGTAAAGGAGATCCTCCAACCTCAGACCATCAGGATTCACCAGGACGTCTTCAGGGTCCGTGCTGTTGGTTATTATCATCCGAACACCACTCCCCATGCTGCAATCATCGCCGTCAACTCCACCGCCGGGAACTTCCACGCAGTCAACCTTGCCGCCGTACTCCGCTACCAGCTCCGGCTCGGGTTTCAGGTCGCCAGAGTAGGGCATGTTTACGCTGGGGTCCGGGTAACCAGTGGTCGCATCCGGTCCATAGTTCTGATACCACCAATAACTACCGCCGTCCGGATATGCATTTACCTTGGGCTCCGCATTAGAACAGACGATGTCCTTGACGTGGATGTATGCATGCGATGGGAACTGGCATATCCCGGCATGCCACAGCTCGACCTCATATGGGCCGTAGAACTTTCCCGGTATCATGCAATCAATGGTTACCTTTGCCGGCACACCTTCACCCCAGGGCGCGTCATCAGCTCCGTTGACCTTCAAGTCTACGCTGCCAGTCTTGATGGTGTTGCCAATGCTCACCTCGGAGTCGCTCCAGGTAGCAAAGACACCAGTAGTTCCGGCAGTGACCAGGGCCACAACGACCACCAGGGCCAAAATCAGATTCTTTCTCATTTTCTTGCCTAACTCCTTTCTTCAGTTCTTGAAATTTGCCTTATCGCCCAAGACCGACCGGCTTCTCCAAGATTGCTGTGCCCCGATTTACCGGGGCCACCGACAATCCCAAGAGAGCCCAAGGGCATCTCGGCACAGGTAGTTGTCAAAAACACGTTGATACGCAGACTATGTTGCATTCTGAAATCCGCCTACTCTCTTCGATGCTCGTCGAAGGCGGCGGGCCTGTAGCGCAGAAGGGAGCGGACCCTGGCCAGCAATTCCCTCAAGCGTAAGGGAGAGGGCAGGTAGGCATCAGCGCCCATTTCCAGAAACTCCACCCCCGCCGCCTCTTCCTCTTCCTGCCCGATAACCACGATGGGAACGTCAGATAGCTCTCGAATACGCACACAAAGCTCATCTCCATTGAGTCTGTGGCTGTTCTCCCGCATAACCACGAGGTCGGGGGAGCTCCTATCTACCTCGGCCAGAGCTTGCTTCCCCCCGGCAACGTTCACAATTCGAAAACCGGATTGCTGTAATACAAATGTCAAGTTGTCTGTCATTGCCAAATCGGGACACACGAGCAAAATCCTTTCCACACTCAACTCCAAATTGAAACCTCAGATTTAGAGAGTACTTAATGGCCAGTACTTAAGTACCAATACTTAAGTCTAGTGTACTGGGGAACATCAAAGAAGTCAGTAGCTATCGGGTTACCAGAGGTCTCTTTTTAGTGACAGAAGGTTTCTTTTTGGTTGCAGTAACGTCGGAGACGTCACCGCTCACTCGAACCGGCAGCTCTAATAACGTAGCCTACGCCTCTTTCATTGAAGATGATTTCCGGGTTTGAGGGGTCTTGCTCAATCTTGGAGCGCAAGCGGTAAACATTCAGCTTAAGGAGTTCTCTGTCATCACCATAGTTTGAACCCCAGACATGCTGGAGCAGCTCGGCGCTGCTGCACACCCTTCCCCGGTTCTCGGCCAAGTGACAGAGGAGTTTATACTCAATAGGAGTAAGCTTCACCGGCTTTCCTGAGATACGTACCTGGCGAGCGGCATAATCTATAGATAGCTTGTCATTAAACAAGGAGAAAACCCCCTGACTATTGGGGGAACGACGGCGAAGAATAGCATTGACCTTAGCAATGAATTCCATTGGACTACAGGAGGGAGACACCCAATCATCAGCGCCCATCTCCAGTGCTTTCACCTTGTCCATGACGTCATCGCCCTGGCTAATCACCATTAGGGGTATGGCGGAAAAGCCGTGAATCTGAGTTATGATGTCGAAGTAGCTCGCAGGTGATGCTCCTTCCCTTCGGTCAGGAATGTGAAACATGACGAGATCCGGTTGCTCGTGATGAATTAGCTCCAGGCTGTCCCTGACTTCATCGGCTTGGACTAGGCGCAGTTCCGGCCATCTTATTTTCAGGACAGACAAAATAAGTTGTGACAGGCCTTGAGACGAGCTAACAAACAGAACCTTCATCTACTTCACCTCACCGAATCAGCACGTTTCTCTGGCCACGCCACTGGCACTCAATCAGCATCCCGGTGATTCACACATATATCATTCGTAATAAAGAACAATTCAGAACGATTCATATAAGATTGTACCGCTCCAACATAAAGGTACCACCTGTCTAAATCGAAGTCAATATACCTAAAGTGAACTTTCTTACCAATCGCAAACTTTTTCCCCATTACTATCTTTCCTTTTACAAACGCTGGGCAGTGCTTCGACAGTTGATTCCCTTCATAGTTGCCACTAAAGAATTGGCTGTCGAATATATCTTAGGAGTTATCCACAATGGGAGGTATCCGTAAACCTACCGAATTGTGAAGAAAATGGGCGCAAATAGGTCTGTTGTGATACGAAATCTGACTTCTCCCACAAATTGGGACTTTCTTCCCATGACTATTTTCCAATCAAATTGATGATTTCGGGTGATTGTGTGGTTCGCTTAAGTGAGTTAACCTTATGATATGTTAATCAAAGAGGAGGCGGGAAAAGACATGACAGACGATGACCACATCCATATGGATGACATGCTGACGGTGAGGGAAGTGGCCCGACTTCTTCATGTCCATCCCAACACCCTCAGGCGGTGGAGCAACAAAGGAAGAATAAGAGCATACCGCATTAATCCCCGGGGTGACCGGAGATTCAAGCGCGAGGAAATCGCCAACTTCCTGGCGGAGCTTGACTCCGATGCAGACAAGTGGAGAGAAGCCTGGAACATATAAGTAGAGAGGCAGACATAGATTACCCTACTAAACTCCTGCACAGTACTTGTCACCACAAGTCTCTTTTCCATCGCCGGCGAAGCGAGAGAATCTCCAGGCAAAGGTTGTGACGGCGGGCAGAGAGAACGATTAAGCATTCGGGCATTTCATTTCATTATCCCCCGCGCTAGTACCATTTTCTATCCGTAGCAGTACCAAAACGGTACATTCTGGTGATTGTACCCACGTTTGCCCGAATATAGACTGTGAAGTAACAGAAGCGCTCTCAGCGGCGTGGCCTAGTGCTGTAAATGGAGGTGTCAACAAATATGAGAAAGGCAATAGTGTTGTTCGTAATAGCTATCTTACTAATCTCTTCGTTCCCGTCAATTATTCTTGCCGCTCCGCCCGATAGTCCGACTCATGACGCAGACTTCTCCTCAGAGCAGATTCTCGTCAAGTTCAAACCTGATGTGGCTCTGCCTGAGGCGGCTCAGATTCATCGCCAGTTAGGCGGGCAGGCTAAGGGGGTCATCCCCGGAGTCGGGGTTCAGGTAATCAAGGTTCCCAGGGGGAAGGTGAAGGACAAGGTGAAAGCCTACTCTTCAAATCCCAGGGTGGCCTATGCAGAGCCCGACTTTCTGGCTCAAGCCTTGGGCAGTCCCGATGATCCATACTTCAATAAGCAATACGGCTTGACTAAGGTTGAGGCACCAGAGGCGTGGGAAGTGACCGCCGGCAGCCCCAGTATCAATATCGCCATTCTGGATACCGGGGTTGACCTGGACCACCCGGACCTGGCAGGTAAGATAGTGAGTAACATCAACTTCAGCAGCGGCACCACCGTGGATGATGTTCATGGCCACGGGACACATGTCGCCGGCATAGCTGCTGCCATGACCAATAATGGTGCTGGTGTCGCCGGCCTGGGCTACAGTTGCAGTATTATGAATGTCAAAGTCATGGGCGATAACGGCGGCGGAACTTATAGTGCGATAGCTTCGGGTATCATATGGGCAGCCGATAACGGAGCAGAGGTCATCAACATGAGCCTGGGTGGCTCGGGCTATTCGTCAACTCTGGAGGACGCTGTGAACTACGCCTGGAGTAAGGGGGTGGTAGTCGTTGCGGCCGCTGGCAATAACGGCGATACCTCGCCCATCTATCCCGCTTATTGTATTAACTGCATGGCGGTGGCGGCTACCGACGCCATCGATGAAAGGACATCCTGGTCCAACTATGGAGACTGGGTGGATGTGGCGGCGCCCGGGAACTGCATTTATGCGACGCTTAAGGACAATAGCTACGGCTACAAGAGCGGAACGTCTATGGCTTCGCCACACGTGGCTGGCCTTGCTGGGCTGGTATTTACCACCCTTACCGATGTCAATGGCAATGGCTACCTCAATGACGAGGTACGTTCCAGGATTGAGTCTACCTGCGATGATATCGGAGTGGAAGGCATCGGCTCCGGCCGCATAAATGCCGCCCAAGCCGTCCAGGGCGACGACATCGTGCAGCAAGCAGATGTGCAGATGACCCTGACTGCCGATCCCGCATCCATTTCGGAAGCTGGGACTGTGGTCACCTACACGTATACTGTGACCAACACCGGTGACGTTACCCTGACGGGCATTACTCTCGCCGACGACAAACTGGGCAGCATCTCTCTAGGTGCCGCCACCCTGGCTGCCGGCGCCGCCACCACCGGTACAGCCACCTACACAGTTACCCAGTCCGATATGGATTCAGGAGCGGACATAGTTAACACAGCCACCGTGACCACCGACCAGGGAGCCACCGCCAGCGACAGTGCAACCGTCACCATAGAAATATCTGAGATCACCGGAGTGGCTATCACACCCACCGACAGCAGTGGCAGCGGCCGAGCAGGAGAAGACGTGCTCTATGTCTTCACCGTGCAGAACACCGGCAACGTGCCGGACACCTATAGTGTTTCCGTCACCTCCGGCTGGACTTCTCATGTTACGCCTCAGACTTTAGCTCTTGAACCCACCGCCAGTGCCACCATCACTGTCACTCACACCGTGCCCGAGGTTGTTTCGCCCGGCGACTTCGACTCAGGCGCCGTCCAGGTTCTTTCGAGTGAGACCGGAGCATCGACTATAGCCAGCTTTACGACTACCGCCAGAGTCTCCGCCGTAGAAATCACTCCGGGCCAACAAACAGGCACCGCAGCCCCCGGGCAAACGGTACAGTATAGCTACACGATAACCAATACCGGTAACGAAGACGATGTTTACACCCTCCAGATCAGCGCCGATTGGGACGCCTCCCTGGGAACACTCTCTCTCTCGCTACAGGAAGGAGGATCGGCTCAGGTGCTGGTAAGCCACACGATCCCCATGGAAACCACAGGGGACACATCCGACAAAGGAATTCTCGTTGCCAGCTCAGAGAGCGCTTCTGCCGAAGCAACCTTTACCACTACTGCGCAGGTGGAGGAGGAACCAGTTGCTCCAGTTATCGATGTTTTCACAGTGTGCGACAAAAGCAATCCTGCCTGGGCATGGGTAACCGCTGGTTGGGCCGTTTCTGATGATGATGGTAACCTGGTCAGTGTTGAAATCCTCATGGTTCTTGACGGAGAGGTAGTCGATTCAGCTGTGTTCTCTTTGAGTGGCTATTACGCCAACGGAACATGCGAGTTGCGCAACCGCAATGCCCGAGGTAAGACTTACGAGGTAACCTTGATTGTTACCGATGCCGACGGCAATACCACTCCCAAGACTGAGTCAATTCGTTTGTAAGAAAGACCGTATGCGTTGCTGGAGGGGTAGCAAAAACGGGTCTTAACAGTAGTTGACTAAGCTCCTGGGGTCCTTAAAAGAATCCAGGAGCTTAGTTTTCCGAACCATCCGAAGTTTGATTAGACGTACATCTAGGTTTTGAGCGATTGAAATCGGAGACTTGCCAATATGTGGTATTTGCTCTAAAATCAGTCAGTTATCCAGCGCAGGATAGCTTTGGTTAAGCGTAACCTGTAAGGCAAGGAGTTTGAATGGCGAAAGCAGACATCTCCCCCATCCTGGCAGACGGGACTGTCTACAGTAAGAGGAAGAGCTGTTGCCCTTTCTCTACACCGTCTCTAGAGGCTTATGTGCCTGTCGTCGGCGAGAAGAGAATAGAAAGGCTACACAAAGCAGCTCAGAAGCTGAAAGGGTTAAAGATACTGGGGTTGAGTTCCACCGCTCAAGGTGGTGGCGTAGCTGAGATGCTTTATAGTGGGGTCCCTTTTGTGAACATGCTGGGCGTAGAAGCCGAATGGAAGATCATCCATGGCACGAGAGAGTACTTCCAGTGCACGAAAGAGCTGCATAATCTACTGCAAGGCAAGAAGGGCTCACTCAGTGAGGAGTGCCAACGGATCTACTTCTGCACCCTCGAAGAGTGCGCCAGGCAGAATCTTATAGATTGGGAACCGAATGTGGTAGATGTGCATGACCCGCAGCCACTGGGTCTGCATCGCTATCTCAAAAGGCCGGGACAAACCTGGCTCTGGAGATGCCACATTGATATTGATGAGGAAAATCTAAGGGGCAACTCTGGTCTGTGGGATTTCCTCACTGAGCGGGCCGAGCCCTATGACGCCGCCATATTTTCGGCCGCCCAGTACATTGTCTCGCGGTGGCCGGTGCCCAAGTTCATAATCCCCCCGTTCATCGACCCGCTTTCCGAGAAGAACAGGGAATTAGCCCGGGAAGATATAGACAGGGTTCTCGCCAGGTACCACATAGACCCCAGAGTGCCAATCATTGCTCAAATTGGTAGGTTTGACCCCTGGAAAGGGATAGACAGGACAATCGCCACCTATCGGCGGGTGAGGAAGGAGAAGAAATGCCAGCTTGTATTAGCAGGCGGCCTGGCTTCCGATGATCCAGAAGGGCAAAGGATTCTGGACAGGGTCTATGAAGACACGAGAGACGACGAAGACGTTCATGTGCTAAACCTGTCGTTGGATGACCGCTTAGAGAACTATAAGGAGGTGAACGCGCTCCAGCGCGCAGCGACGGTGATAATGCAGCCATCCAGTAGAGAAGGCTTTGGATTAGTGATTACCGAGGGGTTGTGGAAGGGCAAACCGGTCATAGGCGCTGACGTGGGAGCCATACCCCTTCAGATTCGGCACGGCGATACCGGGTACTTTTACCAGTCACCGCGCAAGACGGCACAAAAGGTAGCACATCTACTCGAAAACCCTGCAGCCGCTGAGGCGATAGGCAAGAGAGGCAGAGAGTACGTGCGAGACCACTTTCTAATGCCCGATAGGATCGCCGATTATCTCTCGGCCATAAACCTGGTTGTGAATGGGGGTGTGAACAGAGAGACTTGTACTCAGTGCATAATCAGCTTCAGTCCCTGGTATAGGTTGGGCAAGCGAAACAACGTCCGACTGTGGTAGCTCGGCAATTGCTCCCGCTCAGCAAAGCCAGCCATTTAATGACAAAGGCAGGCCCAGCGGATTGAACAACTCATCGCTCATCCATCATTTTTGCTAACAGAGAGGTCGCTTCGCTCGGGCAGCCGAGACTGTACCTGGCTGCTGAAGCACCCGGTCCAACCTTTATCGACCATGCTGTCGAAGGAAGAGCATTGAAGGTATCCTCGTCGGTCCAATCATCCCCCAGCGCCAGTACAAAATCCCAATCCTGTCTGGAAATCCATCTCAGGGCCGCCCGCCCTTTGTTTATGTTGGCGTTCTTCACCTCCAGCACCTTACTTCCCTCCACCACTTGCAGGTTCAAATTGGCAGCTATGCTAGTGAGATTCTTCATCAACTCCTTAGCTCGAAACTCAGCAAGATTCGAGTCAGCCTGTCGATAATGCCAGGCAAGGGAGAACTCTTTTTCTTCGATGAAGGAGCCCGGGGTCCTGTCCGCCCATGTCTCCAATATCGAATATAGCTCTTGCTTCCAATCACTCTTCAGGGCATCTATTGTCTCCCATTGTTCACCCTTTTCTTTCACCCACGCGCCATGTTCGGCCACCAATCCCACATTGAGATCGCCAAACCATCGCTCCATGGTGTCTTTGTCCCGGCCACTTATGAGCACTACTTCGTTTCCAGGCTTTTTGGCAGACTTCTGAAGCAGTTTCCGAAGCTTGATTCCCGGTATCGCTTTTCCTGGTCTAGATGAAAAGGGGACAAGGGTGCCGTCGTAATCTAACAAGAGTAATGCCCTATGGCTCTCCCGGAAATCGCTGACCAGTTTCCTTTGCATTTCATGGGTAAGTGCCTTTTCCTTCATCTCCTCCTGGAGTCTCTTGGTATAAAGCGTTCTGTCTATAAACTCATTTGCCCATCGCACGACGTCATAGCGACTCAGGCGTTTCTGCATTATGCGGTTGCGTTCTATCTGCTCTTGTTCTGGCATTTCCAGAGCTTCTACCAATGCCTGAGCAATCTCGTCCTGGTTATTGGCGTTTATTATGATCGCCTCCCCCAGTTCGTAAGCAGCACCGGCGGTCTCGCTGAGTATCAGGACTCCTTTCCCGTCCGTCTTAGCCGCCATATACTCTTTGGCTACCAGGTTCATCCCGTCTCTGA
>JBKHJJ010000056.1:0-8480 GCA_046538185.1 Dehalococcoidia bacterium | reverse complement strand
GGTTTGAGCCCAGACCAAGATAGGCGATGCCCAATTTGGTCACACACCCCTGACAATGGCATCGCTCATCTTGCACACCTTCGCCATTTCTTTGACGTCGTGTACTCGAACGATGTCGGCACCTTTGACAATGCCGATGGCTACGGTGGCTGCTGTTCCTTCTAACCGCTGGTCGCCAGGTGGAACGAATGCCTTATCCCTGGACCGTTGTTCAGGAGTCAGGTCAAGCACCCAACCTATGAACGACTTCCGCGAACTACCGAGAAGAATAGGCCTGCCCAGTGCCTTGAGTTCATCCAATCGCCACAGTAGTTCTAGATTCTGCCGCTGTTTCTTACCGAAGCCTATCCCGGGGTCAACAATGATATTCTCCCAGGGCACCCCTGCGGCTAATGCTTGCTGGATCGCCCTGTCTAAATCGGAGATAACTGTAGGGATAATGTCCTGGGAGGGAGCGCCACGCTGATTGCTCATCAAAGAAAGCGGTACGCCTGTTTTGGCGGCCAACTCGGCCAGCCCGGGCTCCTTCTTGAGTCCCCAGATATCGTTTATCATGTTGGCTCCGGCGTTCAGGGCTTGGCTGGCGACCTCTAGTTTGTAGGTGTCCACACTAAGTGGCACAGATAGATTCTGGGCCAGCTTCTCTAAAAGAGGAATGACCCTCCTTAATTCTTCGTCGATTGGAATCGTGGGGGAGTCAGGTCGGGTGGACTCGCCACCCACGTCGATTATGTCTGCTCCTTCATCAACCAGGCGTCTTGCCTTGCTCACTGCTCCTTCGACGTCTTGCAGGCCATCGCCGGAGAAAGAGTCCGCGGATACATTTATCACTCCCATGATGTAGGTTCGCTCACCCCAGTGAAATACGCTCCTGCCGCATCGGGTGGAACCTAGCTGGCTTGGTACGTAGTCAAGCATGCTGTTGATTATAGCAGAACAAAGCAACTAAAATAGCGACTATGGGCAAGACATTAGCCGAGAGGATTTTAAGCCTCAAGTCGCACAGTGATGCCAGGGCCGGGGACATCGTTATCTGTGAAGTGGACCTGGCTTTTGTTCAGGATACTACCGGGCCTCTCACCATAAGGCAGTTCAAGGAAAGTGGTTTTCAGGCTCCTGCTAAGCCGGCACAGACCATAATCTTCTTGGACCATGCTGCCCCCAGTCCCAGTCGGCAGCTTTCCAATGACCATATTTTCTTGCGCCGCTTCGCTAAGGAAACAGGCAGTCGCGTTTATGAGGTGGGGGAAGGCATATGCCATCAGTTGGTAGCGGAGCAATTTGCCAATCCTGGGGATGTTATCGTCGGCTCAGATTCTCACACTGTCACCGGTGGCGCTCTGGGAGCTTTTGCCACTGGCATGGGTTCCAGTGATGTCGCTGTGGCCCTGGCTTTAGGCAACACCTGGTTTCGTGTGCCGGAGAGCTTTCTCATTGACTTAAGTGGCGCCTTTTCCCGTGGAGTCTATGCCAAGGACTTGGTTCTCTATCTCATCGGCCGGCTTGGTGCTGACGGTGCTAACTACAAGTCTCTGGAAGTTGGTGGCGAGGCCCTTGCTAGGATGGATATGCCCCAGCGTCTCACCATTGCCAATATGGCCGTGGAAGCCGGGGCCAAGGTTGGCCTGTTTCCCAGCGACAAAGTCACCCGGGACTTCCTCGTGCGGCATGGCCGCGGCGATAGCTACAAGCCTATATATCCCGATGCTGAGGCAAATTACGAGCAAGTCATCTCCGTGAGCCTTGACCGGCTTGAGCCAATGCTCTCTCTCCCTCACAGTGTAGATAATGTCCGTCCGGTGACTGGAGTAAAGGGAATCAAAATCCAGCAGGCGTTCATTGGCACCTGTACCAATGGACGTCTGGAGGATTTGGCTGTGGCTGCTCAGATTCTTAAAGGCAATAAGAGACACCCCGATACTAGATTACTCATAGCACCGGCCTCGAGGCAGGTACTTACTCAGGCCACAGACAAAGGCTATATCAAGAGCTTCCTTGAAGCCGGAGCAACTATTCTACCCCCGGGTTGTGCTGCCTGCCTGGGCCTTCATCAGGGGGTGTTGGGAGACGGCGAAATCTGCATTTCCACCGCCAATCGCAATTTCAAAGGGAGAATGGGTAATCCCGAGGCTATGATATATCTGGCTAGCCCGGCAACTGCCGCCGCCTCAGCCATAAGGGGCGAGGTTACCGACCCCAGGGAGCTCCTGTGATGTCAGACTTGGTGCTCAAGGGCAAAGCCATTAAGCTGGGCAACGGTATCTCTACAGACGATATTATTCCGGGCAGATTTGCCCATCTGAGGAGCAACTTGCCCGAACTTGCCAGACATGTCCTGGAGGACACTGTACCAGGGTTCTCCTCAAGGGTAGAGCCGGGTGATTTCCTGGTTGCCGGGGAGAATCTCGGTCTCGGTTCCAGTCGGGAACACGCCCCGCTGGTAATCAAAATGTCCGGGGTAGGCGCTATTCTGGCTAAATCGGTAGCCCGTATCTTCTTTCGAAACGCCATAAACCAGGGTCTGCCTGTCCTGCTCTGCGACACCGAAAAGATCGACGACGGCGATCAGTTGGAAATAAGTTTGACTGGCGGTACGATTAGCAATCTGACCTCTGGTGCTACGCTAGACTTTGGCAAGATACCGCCCATAATGTCCGCCATCCTCAAGGAGGGCGGACTTATACCCTACGTTCGGAAACATAAGGACTTCAAGCTATAGAATCGAGCTCGTTCCAATCCCTATTTCGAACGCCTATTTTTGGGAAGTGGGAAATCTCCTTTCGGAGTTGTGTTACGATATAAGACATGCATCACAGAGTGACGCTTATCCCCGGCGATGGAACAGGGCCTGAAGTGGCCGGGGCGACAAGACGGGTGCTGGAAGCTACAGGGGTCAGGTTCCAGTGGGATACTGTCATTATGGGCAGTCAGGCCCAGGAGAAGTTTGGCACTCCCCTCCCCGACCAGGCGCTCCAGTCCATAAGGAAGAACAAAGTTGCCATCAAGGGACCGGTGACCACACCCATAGGCACCGGCTTCAGGAGCGTCAACGTCGCTTTGAGGCAGAAGTTAGACCTTTATGCCTGCCTTCGCCCGTACAAGGTCTACGCCGGTACTAATACGCCGTTCAAGGATGTGGATATCGTAGTGGTGAGGGAGAATACCGAAGACCTCTATGTCGGTATCGAGTTCGCCAGGGGTGAGCCAGAGACCGCCAAATTGCTGGACTTTGTGTACGATGCTATTGGAACGGAAATAAAGAAAGACTCTGCGGTGAGTCTGAAGGTCATATCTCAAGCAGCCAGTCGGCGCATCGTCACATTTGCCTTTGAATACGCCCGGCGGAACGGCAGAAAGAAAGTCACTGCAGTCCACAAGGCTAACATACTCAAGTTCTCAGACGGACTTTTCCTGGATACTGCCCGAAAGGTCGCCAAAGAGTATGGCGATATGGAATTCAGCGACATACTTGTGGATGCAGCCTGCATGGAGCTGGTCAGGAAGCCGCAGATGTTCGATGTGCTTGTGCTGCCCAATCTGTATGGCGACATAGTCTCGGATCTGTGTGCCGGGCTGGTCGGTGGGATGGGCGTAGCGCCGGGAGCTAATATCGGAGATGAGGCGGCTATTTTTGAACCCACCCATGGAAGTGCCCCTAAATACGCTGGCCAAAACAAAGTCAATCCCATGGCTACGATGCTCTCCGGGGTGATGATGCTGCGTCACCTGGGGGAGAAAGATGCTGCCAGCAGGCTGGAAAATGCCATCGCCGAGGTCATAGTTGAAGGCAGAAACGTCACCTATGATTTGACACTCGACCCCGCGCGGGCCGCAGGCACCAGCCAGGTAGCCGACGCGGTGATAGGGAAACTGAAGCATTAATCTGAGCCATCATACCAAGCAAAATGAATGAATATGCAAGAGTCTATGCGACGATTGGTGTGTGTGGTCTTGATTGTGGTTTATGCCCGAGATACTATACGATGGGCGCATCAAGATGTCCTGGCTGTTGTGGCCCGGAATTCTTTAGCAAGCATCCATCATGTTCCTTCATAACTTGTTGTGTCAAGAAGAAGAATCTTGAGGTCTGTGCTGAATGTTCCGACTTTCCGTGTTCCAAATTCAAAAGTGAAGGAGAATATCAGCAATTGAAAGAATCCTCTTCTTACCCATCATACAAAAAGGTTATTCCGAATTTGAATTTCGTAAGAGAACATGGTATTGAACAATTTGTAGGACAGCAGAAGAAACGGATTGGATTACTCCAGACAATGATAGGTGATTTCAGTGATGGAAGATCGAGAAGTTTCTACTGCAAATCAGCGGCTTTACTTGATTTGACAACTCTTGAAGATTCGTTAGGTAAGGCAATTCAGGAAATAGAAGCAGACCATGTCCGACCAAACGATACTAAAACCAAAGCCAGAATTCTTAAGCGTATTCTTAGCGGAGCTACACCTATGGTTTAGCATGAGCGAGCAGCCTAGGATGCTCTACAGGGCTTTCTAACGAGCCGCCCATATTACCTCCCAGAACTTTGACTTATGACCTTCTACAAGCTACCATATCGAAATGGGTGCGAAGGCTGTGCCCAAGCTAAGTCTTTTCCCTCTCACTGCCGAGATTAATGAGCAGGCTCATCTATGCATCGGCGGCTGTGATGTCGTTGACCTGGCTAACGAATTCGGCACCCCACTATATCTCTTCGATGAGTATACCCTCCGCCGCAGGTGCCACGAATTCACGCATGAGTTCTCCAAAGGGTATCCCGATACAGTAGTCATTTATGCCTCCAAAGCCTTCTTGAACCGAGCTTTGGCCCTTATATTTAAGGACGAAGCACTGGGACTGGACGTCGTTTCTGGGGGAGAACTCAGCATCGCCCGTTCGGTGGACTTTCCTTTCGACAAGGTCTATTTCCACGGCAACAACAAGACGCCGGAGGAGCTGAACCTTGCCCTGGACTGGGAAGTGGGCAGAATCGTGGTGGATAATTTCTATGAACTTGGGCTGCTCCAAGAGCTGGCTTGCCAGAGGAGGGCAAAACGGGATATTCTGCTTCGTCTAACCCCCGGGGTCGACTCCCATACTCACCAATATACTACAACCGGGACCATTGAAAGCAAATTTGGCTTTCCCCTGGCTACCGGCCAGGCTGAAGAGGCGGTAAAGGAGTCTCTGTCAGCCTCCAACCTTAACCTTTTGGGCTTTCATTTCCATCTGGGCTCCCCGGTGTCAGAGATTCAGCCTTATGAACTGGCTATGGAGCTTCTGTTGCGCTTTGCCCGGGAAATGGTCAGCAAATTTGGCTTCGACCTTGGCGAACTGGACATAGGCGGCGGCTTTGCCATTCCATACACGCTGGACTCTGAAACACCAGCCATAGCTGATTATGCTGAGGCGCTAACTGCCAAACTGACCGGCCTTATTTCGGCACTGGGGCTGAGTCATCCCAGGCTTGTTATCGAGCCAGGAAGGGCGATTGTGGGCCAGGCAGGAGTAGCATTATACAAAGTGGGGGTAATTAAGGAGATACCCGGCATAAAGAAATACGTCTGTGTCGATGGGGGAATAAGCGACAATATCCGGCCGGCCCTTTACGGGGCGAAATATGAGGCTCTGGTGGCTAGCAAAGCTTTGGATGCGGAAAGAGATTTGGTTACCATTGCCGGCAAGCTCTGCCAATCAGGTGATATTTTGGCAAAGGATATTAATTTGGCTTCAGCAGATCCCGGCGACATCATAGCTGTCCCGGTCTGCGGCGCCTATTCTATCCCCATGTCAAGTAACTACAATGCCATGCCCAGGCCCGCCATAGTCATGGTGAAGGAAGGGCAAGCCCGTCTCATTCGGCGCCGGGAAAGCTATGAGGACCTGGTGAAGCTGGACGCGATCTAACATGTGGCAGATTATAGGACAGGACAGGAATCTGGCCTTACTGGACTATAGTCTTAAGACCGATACGGTTGGCCACGCCTATCTCTTGGTAGGGCCGAGGCATGTAGGGAAGAGGACTCTGGCCCTCAATCTGGCCCAGGCCCTGAATTGTGACCAACCAGAGCCGCCTTGTGGCCAATGTCGTTCCTGTCAGCGAATTCTGGAGGGCAAACATGCCGACGTCACTAGTATTGGCTTGGGTTCTAAGACGGAGATTGGCATTGATGATATTCGAGCGCTCCAGCACCTGGCCAACCTGCCGCCGTATGAGGGTAAATGCAAAGTATTTATCATCGACGATGCCGAATATCTATCCAGTGAAGCGGCCAATGCCTTACTCAAGGTGTTAGAAGAGCCACCACAGAGGGTAGTCTGGATTCTACTGGCTGCTGAGGAAGAGCGCCTCTTGCCAACAATTGTCTCCCGTTGTCAGCGGCTGGCGTTGAAGCCTGTGCAATCGGAACAGGCGCAGAAGATACTCGTCAACTCATACAAGGTTGATGCCGACAGAGCAAGTCTTTTGGCCCAGTTATGCCATGGTCGCTTCGGCTGGGCAGTGTCCGCTCTAGAAAATGATGAAATGTTGGAACAGCGGGCCCAAGGAATAACTACGCTGTTCTCCCTGTTAACTCCGACAGGTCGGAGCCTGGGGCAAAGATTTGCCTATGCCGAGGAACTGGCAAGCCAATTTAGCCAGGATCGCAGAGGTGGGTTGGAGGTAATGGAAACCTGGCTCGACTGGTGGCGTGACTTGCTGCTCATCAAAGGTGGTTGCGCGGACGCTATTGTCAATGCGGACTACGCGATGGATCTGGAAGACCAGGCCCGGGGCTTGAGTCTGAGCGAGATTAGAGATTTTCTTGGTAATCTCTGCTTGCTACGGGAGGAGATCTCTAAGAACGTTAACCCCCGGTTGGCAGCGGAATGGCTGATGCTGAATTTGCCCGGCAGAGCTTGAATGTGGGGGAGCTAGACAGGAATATCATAGCAGAATTTAGAAACTACAGGCCAAGAGGGCTATAATATGTCTTGATGGCTAACATAATTGGAGTGAAGTTCCGCCCTAGAGGGAAAATGGTCTACTGTGAGGCTGGCGAGACGGCTCCGCAGGTGAATGACTATGTAATGGTGGATACCGACCATGCTCTGGATGTGGCCAAGGTCATTACACTTGAAGCCTCGCCTCGACCAAGCGAGCCCCTGGGTAGCATAGTACGCCTGGCTGAGGCTGAGGATTTGGAAGAAGCTCGGGAGAACCTCGAAAAGGAGGGCTTAAGCAAGTGCCATGAAATGGCAACTGAACTGGGTTTGAAGATGAAGCCACTGGCGGCCCGCTATGATTCCGAGAATGAACGCCTGACCATATTCTTCAGCGCCCAGGAAAGAGTGGACTTCCGAGAGCTGGTTCGAAAACTGAGCTATGCCCTGGAAAGCAAAGTAGAGCTAAGGCAGGCAGGGGCAAGGGACGAGGCGAGACTGCTGGGCAGCCTGGGTAGGTGTGGCTATCCCTTATGTTGCCAGGGATTCCTCACCAACTTCGCCTCAGTGACCATTAAGATGGCCAAGGAACAGCATTTGGCCTTGAATCCTATGAAGATATCGGGCATCTGTGGAAGGCTCCTCTGTTGCCTGGCATATGAAAACAAGGAATATGCAGATGTAAGAAAGCGGATGCCTCAACTGAAACGGGAAGTGATGACTCCCTGGGGCAAAGGCAAAGTAGTCAGCACCAACCTGGTAAAAGAGACAATAACCGTGCAACTGGAGAATGAGTCAGTTCGAGAGCTACCGCTGGATCAACTAGTTGAAGGTGGGTAGGTACTTCTGCCATTCACTGCGGTCGCTGAGAAGGTGGTAGGGAACATAGAAGCCGTCGCTGCGAGGAGCACGCGGCTGGCGTAGCAGTTTCATCTTTGCTTCGTCCGGCGTTCGTCCGCCTTTGCGTCTGTTGCAGGGAATGCAGGCACCAACCACATTGTCCCAGGTGTGCTTACCGCCCCGCCGTCGTGGAATGACATGGTCTAAGGTAAGTTCCTTCGTTTGCCGGCCGCAATACTGGCAGGTATACTGGTCACGACTGAATACCTCGAACCTGCTCAACTTCTTCTGGTGGTGAGGACGCTTGACCATATAGACCAGCCGGATTACCGAAGGTATCTGAAATATCTGGCTAACAGAGCGAAGCTCGCCTCTGCTGTTCTCCAGCACCTCAGCTTTGCCACGAAAAACCAGCACTATAGCCCGACGCGTGCGACATAAGTTAAGGGGTTCATAGCTCTGGTTAAGGACCAGCACCGGCGAATCTATCATAGCTACTACCCGGTTATCAGCGATTGAGCTATTTTAGCAAGCCCTTCTGGCTAGCGCAACAGTTCGCAGAGCGGCGTCAACACTTTCCAGTACAAGTAATCTGGGGTTTGTGGAATCGGAAGCCTTCACGAAACCCAGGATGAGGTCTTACTCCTATCCCGGCGACGAAGCGCTGATTCACTACCTCCCGCAGCAGTGCTTGTATTTCTTGCCCGAGCCGCAGGGGCAGGGGT
>JBKHJJ010000055.1:0-8702 GCA_046538185.1 Dehalococcoidia bacterium | reverse complement strand
GAGGTAGTGCACAGAAACAATATGGTGATAGGATGAAGAGCACGAAAACGTGAGAAATGAGTGCGAAAACAGGGTGAAGGACGGTGAGTACAAAGATGTTATCCAGGCTGGTCTATGTAAAGCGGACGGAGACGAAATCAGGCTTGAAGGCAAATGCTTCTAGGTGGGCAAAAAAGGAGAACGAACCATGGAACCGGCAGTAGAGGAACTGGAACAAAAAGCGAAGGCAGCGAAGGCAGCTTCGAGGAAGCTGGCTTTTCTTTCCACTGAAATCAAGAACAGGGCGTTGCTCAATGTTGCTGATACTCTTCTTGATAAGCTAAATGAAATCCTGGCTGCCAACAAGGTTGACTATGACGAAGCCAGGGCCTCCGGCATGAACGAGGCAATGCTGGACAGGCTTATGCTGTCGCCTTCACGTCTGGAAAGCATATCTCAGGATGTGAAAACGGTGGCGGCGTTACCCGATCCGGTGGGCGAGATGTTTGACATGCGAACACTGCCCAACGGCTTACAGATAGGGAAAAAGCGAGTTCCTCTGGGAGTTATCGGGGCGGTTTATGAGAGCCGCCCCAACGTTACTGTGGACATATCGTGCCTGTGCCTGAAGTCTGGCAACGCCGTGGTCCTTCGTGGTGGCAAGGAGACCGTGAACTCTAATACAGCCCTGGCTGGGGTGACTCGGGAGGCCTGCGAGCAGGCCGGCGTGCCCCGGGGGGCAATCCAACTAATTGAGTCCCCGGAGCGGACTCTGGTCAATCACATGCTAAGGATGAGGGGCGTCATTGACCTGATAATCCCGCGTGGCGGCGCCGGGTTGATAAAGCTGGTCTCGGAAAATGCTGCTGTGCCGGTACTTACCGGTGGTATCGGTGTCTGTCATACGTACGTTGACAAAAGCGCCGACCTGGACAAAGCGGTAGCCATTGCTTACAACGCCAAGGTTCAGCGCCCAACTGTATGCAATGCCCTGGATTGCCTTCTGGTGCACAGTCAAGTTGCCTCAGCTTACCTGCCGGCCATTGCCAAAGAGTGGATCGAAGCCGGCGTGGAGATGCACTGCGACGGGCGAGCGCTGGCTATACTGGATACCATACCATCTACGAGACTAGCACTGGCAACCGATGAGGACTGGGGGAAGGAATTCCTATCCTTGACTGCGGCCGTGAAGGTGGTCGATTCTCTGGGTGCGGCGCTGGAGCATATTGAGAAATACGGCTCGGGACATTCCGAGGCCATCGTCACCGAGGACTATTCGGCGGCGATGCGCTTTCTCAACGAAGTGGATGCTGCATGTGTATATGCTAACGCCAGCACTCGCTTCACCGACGGGGGGCAGTTTGGATTAGGTGCTGAAATAGGTATAAGCACGCAGAAATTTCACGCCCGCGGTCCAATGTCGTTGAAAGAGATAACCAGCTATAAGTGGGTTATCCTGGGAAGTGGACAGGTGCGGGCTTAGCCTCCCTGCCAGTGACCAAGAGACGGTTTGCGCAGAACATATGCACTGTGGCCTGGGATGGTTTTCTGCACAGATGAGACCTTGCGGGTGAAATATGGTGGCAAGCCAGAACTCAAGGAAAGACATCACTGTTGACTGCCCGGATGACTGGGCGTACACTCTCTACCAGGAGGGACAGGACAAGGAAAGCAACAGTCTTTGCGGACCTGTGTTGAACCAGGTTACTTGTAGGTATTAGATCTTGAGGTACCTAGAAGGTAGTAACAAGTGTCAGTTGTGCTAGTTCTGTCTGGCTACCTGCTCGGGTCTATCCCGTCTGCCTACATCGCCGGCCGGCTATCGAAAGGGATAGACATCAGGAATTTCGGAGACGGCAATGTAGGGGCGAGCAACGCTCTCCGAGTACTGAGGCCCGCTACCGGCATTGCTGTTTTCATAGCCGATGCCTCCAAGGGAGCAGTAGCGGTGCTGGTGACGCAGGCTGTTGCTTCGCAGTCTGTAGCCCTCCTTGCTGGTCTGGCTGTTGTAGCAGGTCACAATTGGCCTATCTACATCGGTTTCAGGGGTGGCGTAGGACAGTCAGCCACCGCAGGCGTCTTATGTGCCTTGTTCCCGTCGGTGATGGGCATTCTGCTGGGAGTGAGCGCCATGGCCTATTTTGTCGGTCACAACAGATTGCTTGCAGGTATCATCCAATTTGCTCCGCTATGGTTGATAGCTTCGCTTATGGGAGCTCCAAGGGTTCTGGTTGCTTACAGTATCGGGTTACCCTGTTTCTTGGGACTGAGGTATTGGCAAACCGCGAGGCGTCGTCGGATGATGTTGGCCCGAAAACCATCTATGGGTGACGACGACGATCAACGCTCCTAGATGTGGTCGTTACTTTTCTGTTAGCTGGAGGTTTGAATCGGTCTTTCCAGCCGACCCGCGACGGGCAAGTTGCGCAAAATGCTCAGCAGCAGCACGTACTGAGCAGAGGCGTGCACACGGCAACTAGCACGAGTGGTACATTCGCAGGAATTCAGCTTTAGAGAGCCAGACCGCCTTGATCCTCAAGGACTCACGGGATGGCTTGTATCTCTCCCGCCCCCGGATATGGTACAACTGCATTAGCCCCCCGATGTAGAATCGGGCCAGCCTTATCCTTAGAGAGTTCGGCAAGTCCATCACCTGGAATCCCAGTCGCCTGGCCCCGGTGTGCAGGACGGTCCATCCGTATACGGCGATGACTTCGCCGTATTTGCCGCTTGCTACCTGTGCGGCGAGGAGCCGAAAGCCTTCCTTGAAGCTGTGTATGACCCCCCGTGGCGCGCTGACCGTCTGGAACGCAGGTCCTGGCTGCCGTCTTTCGGCAATCCAGACATTGTCCAGATGCAGCTTTATGACAGGGTCACCGGGCTTAACCTCACAGCCGTCCGACAGCTTCACGGTATGGCCCTTGTGACGCCTCAGCTCAATGCAAATGATGCTCCCGCTTCCTCCGAGGGACCTAACGCCCAGGGCCATCGTGTAAACCCTGTGTATGATCGGTAATACGGACTGTGCGGCGGCTCTTAGAAAAGGCAAAGTGTATCCTCCTCGCGGCTCGTTCTTGCCCGTTCTGATCGGATAGTATCTGCTGACATACGTTGCTGTGATACTCAGAAGCCACTCCGTGAACAATCTGCGGCTACGGGTACTCGGTGGTTCACGTTAGAGACAATGTTCTTCCACTTCCCCATGTGGCGGGAGCGATCTTCCAGCGTGGTCACCAGTTCCACACGGATGGATGGGCAATCAACCCCGAGGGCATGCAATTTCTGTGCTAGTTGTTCCTTAACGGTACGGGCTATGTTTCCATTCCCTTGCTCGAACACCAGTCGCAGGCAGAGGCCATCAGGTTCGTGTACGACCTGATATTGCCGTATGTTCTCAAACCTTTCAAGAACGTTCCAGAAATGAACAGGATGCACGGCAACTTGATTTCCGGCCTGACCTTCAAGATAGAGGATATCGTCATTTCTCCCGTTGATGGCGAGAATACGTCGGAATGGCTGACCGCACGGGCATGGCTCTGGAGCCAGCACCATCATATCCGATATTTCATAGCGGATGACGGGCTGAGTGAAGCTGACCAGACTGGTGAACAGGATCTTGTGTCCCAGAGTCCCATCGGGCACAGGATGGTTATCTTCGTCTACCACCTCGACAATCCCCAAGTCTTCGAAGATGTGCATCCCTTCTTCGACGTTGCACTCCATAGCGCGGAGCCCCTCCTGCGTTCCATAGATGTCAAAGACAGAGCTTTGCCATGCTGTCTGGATTTGCCTTCTGAGTTCCTCGGTCAGTGGCTCTCCGCCACCGGCAACAATACGGGGACAGATGTGCAAGCGCCCCTGAAGTTGTTCTGTTACAAGCAACCCGAGCATGGACGGAAACCCTCGAAGGATGTCAGGTTGAAGGATATTCAGCCGCTGGACCAACTCTTCGATGGGAGCGGTAGCCGGTAGCACGTGATACCGGTAAAGGCCGATATCCATGCTCAGCGGGAGGCGGTAGCTATCGTGCAGAGGACTGGGAGAACCGATGGTAACGATCTTCGGACGTCTCGTTGAGAAAGGTAGCACCCCCATCATACTTGCAATTCGCATGCTTGCCGCCTCTTGGACACTCCATTCCTTTCGATTGAACACTATCACCGTTCTGTGACCGGAGCTTCCCGCCGTGGTAAGCACACGATATTCGCCCAGGTAATACTCGTCTCCCGAAACATGAGCCATATGTTCCTGCAATTGGGCGAGTCGCAATCGAGGGTCAGTGACAATTTCATCGAAGTGTTCCATGTAGGTTTCCTTGTCCATGATCGGAAAGTCTTGCAGAATGTAAGGGGGACCCATCCGATATGCCCTGCGCAGTTCACGATAGAAGGGGGACCGTCCGGTGGCCCACTCTAGAAGGGTACCTAGCCGGCGTTGCTGCAACTCCTCGAGCTTGGTTCGGGGCCAGTACTCATGTCTGATTAGGTCTTGACGATAAGCAACGGCTCGAGCGAGGTCCTCCAGGCGACGCAGCCTATCCGGTTTATTCATATAGCGCTATTCTCGCATTGCTTCGGGAGCCCTGTTCTAGTGGTTGTGCCCTGCTATTCATAGGTGCCGTGGCAACCGTTTGCTCCCTGACAACTACATCGCTATACTAGGTATAGGGATTATAAACCTGCCAGTAAGCTTTGTCAACCCCGTCTGGAAAAGCAAATTGTGCGCACTGTCCTGCTCGAGTGTGTGCCTCGGGTACTCAGAGTACAACTCGTTTGCGATAGCCTACTGCCGGAGCAGGCAGACAGAAGGGCCTGATTAAGATAGAGTACGGAGCAATTTTTTCATCTGGGCTACGATGGTTATGGATATTTCCTGCGGCCGCCAGGCATGGCTTGTGATTGCTTCTATACGGGCTCTGGTGTGCCTATGTTTTTTTCGAACTTGCCAGGGCTAGTCTTCCTTCTTGGAAGAATCCAGTAGCGGATTGCCGAAATACACCTTGGTATGGGGCCAGGGTATTTCTATGCCCTCGGCGTCAAAGGCCTTCTTGATGCGGGCCCTCAATTCTCCTGTGACTGCCCACTGCTCCATGGGCTTAACGTCTCCCAGAATCTTGATATCTATGCCGGAGTCACCCAGATTGTTAACTCTCAGCACCTGGGGAGGACTCTTGATTAGTGGACGCCACTTCTGGTCTTCAGCGAGTTCCTTGCCTACTCGGTTTATCACATTTATGGCGTGCTCCAGATCAGTGTCATATGCTACCGAGACATCGAGATTAACCCTGGCAAAGTGTCTGGTGTAGTTGCTGGCTGTCCTGATTTCGCCATTGGGTATATGGTGGACTACGCCATCCAGGTCACGGAGCACTGTCTTCCTTAAGTGTACCTCCTCTACGAGTCCAGCTATATCGGCGACCTTGGCCACATCGCCGACCCTGTACTGGTTCTCCAGAATGATGAAAATGCCGGCGATGAGGTCTCTTATCAAGTACTGAGCGCCGAAGCCGATGGCTATGCCGGCGATGCCAAATCCGGCCAGGATCGGCGCAACGGCCACCCCCACCTCGTCCAGGATCATCATTATGCCGATTATGACGATGAATACACGCACCGCCCCCTTGAAGATAGATATAAGCGTGCTCGCTCTCTTCTCTATTCCCTCTTTGCTTTCCTTATACTTGGTTCGGGCTACGCCACGGCGCACAATGGGTGGGAGGCACTTATTCAAGACAAACCACAGCACAGCTCCTACCGCTACTATGACTAGGATGCGAATGCCGTGGTCTATCAACCAGGTGAATACAGCGGCCGAGGTCAATTCTGGCATCTGCTACCTCCGTTGCTCGACATTACCCGTCTGGAATAGTTATGCATCATTTTAGACATAATTGCATCCGCTGTATAGCTGTGGTCTTTGATGGACCCTGAAGCAAATACCGATGCTTTTCTATCCCTCAATAATCTCTTTGGTGCTGGGAACTCTGCCCATGAGTCGGTCGTCAATCCGAGTAGCCTCATCCAGGGCTCGTCCTAGGGCTTTGAATAGAGCCTCCGCTTTGTGGTGGTCGTTGATGCCGCTCAGCACTCTGGCATGGAGGTTGATTCTTGCTTCGGCGGCAAGGGAGACCAGAAAATGGCGGACCAGATCAGCATCCAGGTCGCCTATAGTGGCTTCGCTGAACTCTGCCTCGATCGTACTGTAGACTCTACCTGCAATGTCTACAACCACTGTTGCCAGAGCTTCATCCATAGGTACGACAGCATGGGCCATGCGGACAATGCCTCGCTTCTCTCTCAGCGCTTGATTGAAAGCTTTCCCGAGCCCGATAGCCACATCTTCAACGACGTGGTGCTGGTCGGCGCCCGAGGCCGAGATCTTCATATCGAATGCTCCGTGCTGGGCTAGCTGGCTGAGCAGGTGGTCGAACATCCTTAGGCCGGTGGTGATCTCGAATTGCCCGCTGCCGTCAATATTGAGTTCCACCCTTATGTTCGTTTCGGCAGTCTCACGAACCACTTTGGCTTTTCTTTCTGTCATGTTTAACCTCCTTCAATGCCTTAACCAGAGCATCGGTATCTTCGGGCCTGCCCACGCTGATTCGCAGGCAATCTCTCAGTCGGGGAGTATCAAAATATCGAATGAAGATACCTTTGTTGCGTAGTTGTTGCCAGATTTCTCTGGCTGCAGGTTGCCTCGCTCCGGCAAACGTCGAATGCACAAGAGAGCAAAGTATGAAGTTGGCCTGGGAAACATAGGGTTTGAGCCACCCCAGTCCTTTCAATTTGTCAAACAATCGGTCCCGTTCCCTAACTATTCTGGCAACATTGGCACGCAGATACTCGATATCCGCCAGAGAAGCCAGCACCGCAGCCTGTGCCGGGGCGCTGGCATTATAGGGCTGCTTAATCTTCATTACATAATTAGCAGTTTCTACGGGGAAAATGCCGTAGCCTATTCTTATGCCGGCCAGGCCAGCCCATTTACTGAAGGTGCGCAGTACTATTAAGTTAGGACAAGAGGGCACCAGCTTGGCTACAGTCGTATTGCTGAACTCGAAGTAGGCCTCGTCCACGACAACAATTCTCCCAGTTCCAATAAGCCCGACGATTTCCTTCTCCGCGGTAATGTTGCCCGAGGGATTATTGGGCGAGGCGATAAAGATGACCTTCGTCCTATTGCTCAACGCCTTCTCTATACCAGCCATATCAAGGGTGTAGTCTTCCGCTCGAGCCACATCAACGGTCCGACCTCCACACACATCGGTGCTGAAAGGGTACATGCCAAATGTCGGCGGGCAATTGATGACTTCGTCTCCGGGGTTTAGGAAAAGCCTTAGGGTGAGGTCGATCAGCTCGTCGCTGCCCATGCCGCAAACAATGTGCTGGCGCCCCAAGCCGGTATACTGCTCCAAAGCCTTTCGGAGCTCCCTCTGTTCGGGGTCGGGGTAGTTATGATAATAAGAGTAGGTGGCCAGAGCCTGATGCACCTTGGGAGAGCAACCATAAGGATTCTCGTTGCCGTCGAGCTTAACTACCTTGTCAGCGGGCACTTCACCTAGTTGACTCAAAACCTCTGTAGGCTCGACAGGAGTATAGGTCTTCATGCCGACAAGATCAGGCCTGATAAGTTTTTCGATGTTCATTTCAGTCTTTCTTCCACAGCTCGTGCGTGTGCATCAAGCCCCTCAGCTTCAGCTAATACTACAGCGGGCTGGCTCAGTTCTCGCATGGCAGGACTATCCAGGGCAATTATGTTGGTGACTTTGAGGAAGTCCGCAATGCTCAGCGGAGAACCAAAACGAGCGCTGCCTCCGGTGGGTAGCACATGGCTGGGGCCGGCGACATAATCGCCCAGAACAACGGGTGAGTAATCGCCAACGAAAATACAGCCGGCATTCCGAACCCTGGAGACTAAATCCACAGGATTCGATGTCATAAGGGAGAGGTGCTCCGGAGCAAAAAGGTTGACCAGTTGAATTGCCTGAGCTATGTTGTCCACAATTGCAGAAAGCCCCGAATCGACAGCCGTTCGCGCAGTGGAGTGCCGCGTTAATTTCTTCAGTTGCGTCTCGATTTCTTTGTCTACTTGGTCAGCCAGCTCCGCCGAAGTAGCGATCAAGATTACCGAAGCCAGGGGGTCGTGTTCAGCCTGGGCCAGAAGGTCGGCAGCACAAAGGATAGGGTTGGCTTTCTCGTCGGCTACAATCATCAGCTCGCTGGGACCTTGCAGACCGTCAATCCCTACTGCGCCGTAGACGGTCTTCTTGGCTGCAGTCACAAAGACGTTCCCCGGGCCGCAAATCTTATCCACTCTAGGTACTGATTGGGTTCCGAAAGCCAATGCGGCAATGGCCTGAGCGCCGCCGATTTTGAACACGCGGCTGACTTTGGCAATATCAGCGGCTATCAGGGTGGCAGCGGGAATCCTGCCATCTTTGCCAGGCGGTGAAACCATGATGACTTCATCGACACCGGCCGCTCTGGCTGGTATGGCCATCATCAGTACTGTGGATGGATAAGCGGCGCTGCCGCCGGGCACGTACAGCCCGACTCTATCTAAGGGCTGGACTCTCTGACTCAGGTGTCTATCGATCGGAAACACACCGGCTTTGTGCCCACAGGCGAGATGGAAGTCCTGTATCCTTTTGGCGGCAAAGTTGAGGGCCGAGATGACCTTGCTATCTGTTGCGTCGTACGCATCGACAACTTCCTGTCTATCTG
>JBKHJJ010000054.1:0-8865 GCA_046538185.1 Dehalococcoidia bacterium | reverse complement strand
ACTGTCGACATTGCCAGTCCACTCTACAAAATGGTAGTGGTCGTCAGCCTCAGCAACAAGATCCACCACCGTCTCGGCATCGTAGATGAACCTTCCCTCACCCGGGGTGGTTACTGAACCACCTTCGGTGCTGGAGATGGTCAGGCTATATTGATTGTCCATAGGCTCAACAGCCACACCGAGTCCATCAATAATGTGCTCTGCTTTGTTTATGTACGCATGGTTCTCGGAACCCGCGAAAACCAGCCCTACAAACTCTCCATCTTTGTCCACCACCGAGCCTGAATCACCTGGCGCTACGAAGGACCAACTGTCTTGAGCTACCACGATCTGGTCCACGAAATAGGCTCGTTGTCCGTCATACTCAACCCAAGCCGCGGCATTGGTATAGAGTACCTCCCCGGTGGTTACTCCGGTCGTCCGCCCGGATTTTCGTACGATATCGCCTTCAGAAACTTCGGTCCAACCCTCAACCCAGTAATCACCTTCTTCGCCAAATTGCTCGCCGTAGGATACATCGACATCCCCGTCTATACTTCCTGTAGCAGCATCAGCGTAGTTTTCCGCCTCAGACCCAAAGTCAATAGGTATGTATGACTCGAGTTCCCCCACCCGGTCGCCCAACCTCCCTCCGTCGCCGCTTCCGGGTTGCAAAACCCGTGTTCCTGTGTCGAGAAACTCATACGTATCCGGATTCATAGCGATAACATGGGCATTGGACAGAATCTTGTGGTCATAGGTGACCATGCCCAGGGTGCCGGCATACAGGTATATCAATGCCCCCTTAGTAACGTAGGCTGACACGCTTATCCCACCCACAAGTCGACTGGCCGGGTCTCGCCTCTTTTCACTAACATCGGCTACTGGCTCTGCTACCTCGGTAGAAAGGCTTTGGATTTTCCCTGTGACCTCCGTCCGCACCGCGTACCCTCTGAAAGAGCGTGGCACCACTTCCTCCGCCTGTTCATCCTCGACAAAGACAACGATTTCACCGTCGGCTTCCGAGTGGGCGACGCCCACAACAAAGCCAGTTCCGCCTCGAGGGCAAAGCGCTTGTTCCAGGGCCCTCCTGACTTCAGCCAGTGACCTTCCGCGTAAAGGGTTTTGGTCGGCCCCAGCAGCGACCGAGCTAAAGAGCAGGGCACCGACAAAAACCAATACTAGGAAAAGTAGAAGTCTTCTATTTTTCTTCATCTCTTGTCAGTTAGTGGATCCCCATTATTTTCGACCTGTATTTTAGCGCAACACCTGTGCTGCCAGCCACCTTGCGACCCCCCCATCGAAGATATTGACGGCCTAGTATTGGACAGCACTAACTACCCGGCACTCTTGAAAGCGAAATCTCCTGGAATAACCTTACAGACGTCAAGGGTAAACGGCCAGAGCTTCCAGCCCCGTCGTCTCAGGCAGGTCGAACATCAAATTCATGTTCTGTACCGCCTGTCCTGCGCCCCCTTTGACGAGGTTATCCAGGCAACTGATAACTATGACCCTGCCCGTTTTGAAATCAATAGTGGGATAGATGAGACAGAAATTACTGCCCCACACGTGCTTGGTGTGAGGGGATCTGGTGGTTACTTGCACGAAGGGGGCTCGCTTATAGAACTCCTCGTATAGCTCCCTCAAGCTGGCAGCGGATAGCTGCTGACGACCGTCGGCCAGTCTGGCATAGCACGTACTAAAAATGCCTCTGGTCAGTGGCACCAGGTGAGGCACGAAGGTCAGCGACAGCGAGAATCGCGGATTGAGCGCTTTCAACTCCTGCTCTATTTCAGGTAAATGACGGTGTCCCTCCAGAGAATAAGCACAGATGCTCTCGTTAACCTCGGGATAGTGAGTGGTCAAGCTCAGGGTCCTGCCGGCCCCGGAGATACCCGATTTGCTATCCACCACGATGTCCGGCTGAACAAGCCGGTCTCCCATCAGGGGCGCAAGGGCCAGAATAGCGCCAGTGCTATAGCAACCTGGATTTGCAATCAGAGAGGCCGAGGCAATTTGGGCCCCATGCAGCTCAGGCAAGCCAAAGATGGCCTCCTTCAACAGCTCGGGCGAGGGATGAGTAAAGCCGTACCATCTTGCATAATCCTCCGCGTTCTTCAGTCTGAAATCCGCACTGGCATCGACGACCTTGATTCCTTGTTTCAGTAAAGGTACCACTACCTCTATGCTGCTCTTGTGAGGCATTGCAGAGAAGGCGATATCGATTTCGCTGTCAAGCTCGGCCTCTATTATGTAGTCGGTCCCCGCAAGACTGGGGAAGACATCGCCCAGCTTTTGCCCGGCTGCGTTTCGTCCGGTAACAGCGACCAGCTCTACCTGTGAATGCTGGTGGAGTAAGCGGGCCAGCTCAGCGCCGATGTAACCGGTAACATTTATTATGCCTGCTCTTATTCGTGTCATAGGACGCCCAATGTATTATACAGTATCCAGCGTGATAAGAGGACATCGCGCCGTGGCTGGTCAGGCAAGTAATCTCGCGCAGCGCTACGGCAAGTTGTGCTCAATAAGTCAGAAAGGCCAGCTTGTCTGCTGCATTCAGTACAACTGAGCTACATTACGGGCTCTTCTTATCAGAAGCACTTCAGGGCCACCATCCGATTGGGTCTATCCGAGGAAGTCCGAGCGAGCGGCCGTTTAGGCGATCACTCCGCTTTCTTCTGCTTCTGATCAGATATCATATCCTTCACTCCGCCTTTGGCCAGGACCTTCCTGATACCGGATAGATTGCGCACCAGCATGAAAATGTCGATGATTACGGCGTACAGTACGAGTGTCGGCCAGCCTCCGAATAGCCCGATCAATACAGGCAAAAGACCAAACCCGATGAGTATGGCAAAGGTGAACTTACGGGTAGTGAAGAATGGAATAGCTATTACTACCAGGGTAATGAGTATCGCCCACGGAGCTAGCACGAGAAAGATGCCTATCACCGTGGCTGAACCTCTGCCACCTTTGAAACTTGCGAATACGGGGAAATTGTGTCCTATCAGTGCCAGAAAACCGGCCGCAAAAACCCAGGGCTGCGAACCACTCAGAGCCTGTGCAATGAGTATAGCAATCGCCCCCTTTGCGATGTCAATCAGACCGACCAAAACGCCCTCCTGAGCACCAATCTGACGCACAACATTGGCGGCACCCATGTTTCGCGAACCGACGGTGCGGATATCGATTCCCTTTTTCCCGCGCGACATGATATAGGCCGTAGGAATGGAGCCCAGAAGATACCCGGCTATCAAGCCGACCACCCCCAGCAGCATGTTCTCGCCACTAGACATACCTTATGTTCCTTATGCGTGGGGCATCTCAACCCCGTCCAGAATTCACCGTTTCCATGCCCGCTTATCTGTCTCCAAGTACGCTTACGACAACAAGGCCGGGCCCCGTGTGCGTCCCGATAACGGGGCTGGCACGCGAGAGGTATATGGGTACTTGAGGATACCTTAAGCGAAGCCGCTGGGCCAAATTGTTGGCCTCATCAAGGTCAGTGGCATACTCTACAGCTAGTCCTTCAACCTTACCGAAGGTTGTGGGCAGACTATATAGTTGGTCCAACGCTTTGGCTCGGGAACGTTCCCTGGCATAGGGATATACCACTCCGTCTCTCATACTTATGACCGGGTTCACCTTGAGCAGCGACCCGACAAAAGCCTGTGCCTTTCCGATACGCCCGCCGCGTTGTAGGTACTCAAGAGTATCAAAGGCAGCACGCATGTCTACCCGATCAATGTTATTACGTGCCACATCCAGCACTTCATTGATGCTGGCTCCACCTCGAGCCGCCCTGGCTGCAGCGATTGCTACGAATCCCTGGGGCATAACCGCCCATTGCGAGTCCAAGACTTCCACACGACATCGCTTCTTCATCAATCCCACAGCTTCCAGGGCTACCTGACAGGTGGCACTGAGCTTAGAAGTCAAACTGATAACCACGATCTCATTTGTCTTCTCAGCAAGCCTGTCATACGCATCAACGAAAGCCCCTACCGGCGGCACAGATGTTGCAGGCAGCACCTTGCCAGTCTTTAGTCTTTCGTAGAACTCATTAGGGCTCAGGTCAATACCGTCGCGGTAGATCTCATTCTGGAACCGCACAACCAGCGGAATGACCACAATCCCCAACTCCTCAGCTACCTCGGGAGGTAGGTCGGCAACACTATCAGTCACAATAGCTACGTTAGCCACGTATATTCTCCTTTCCACCACCAAACAACCGGAATAATAGTACCTCGTCGAAGCGAGGTATTCTGAGAGTTGCCCTCACCATGATAGCACACCCCATTGTCTTCTGAAGTCCGAGGCGCTATTCAGGATTTCGATACCACCGAGAGTGAAATTGGTGAGGCTCCCACTGCATCTTGGAAAAAGCTGAATAGAGAAGGAGCCAGGTAGTGCAACAGAACCACCCGGCTCCCAATAACCGGACGTCATCTCGATCCAGAGAGTTAGCAGGCTCTTTCTAGCTATAGTTCATTTGCCCGTTATTTCCCGGTCTTTTCTTCGGTCTTGCTGGTCTTGCCGCCACTCGAGCTTGTCTTGGTCCAACGAGCCAGCAGCTCACCGGCAACCTGACGGCCACCCAGTCCAAAGGCAATAGCAGCCGCTAATGCAGCTGCGCCCACTGCCAGACCAAAGCCCAACAAGATGAGATCGTCCGCAAAACCCATTGCACGTATTCCCAGCACCACACTCAACACTATAATCGCGATCTTCACGACAGAAATCATAGATTCTGACCTGCCGCCCGCCCGTAGAATTTTCGCTACGAAATTGGCAACGAGAATGCCGATGCCGATAATAACAACGCCTAGAACCACCAAACCCAGAAATTGGGTCAGGACGGCGACCAGCTCATTCACACGCCCAAAACCGAGTAGATCGGCTGCCATCATCAGGGCAAAGAGCATAACGAATACCATGATGACGTAGCCGACGATGTTGGATGGAGAACCACCTCCTTCAATACGCTGTTTTGCCATACCTAACTTGACCGGCAAGTCGTCGAAGCGAATTCTGGTCAAGACTTTGGCAGCCAGCCTGGCCAACAGACGCCCAACGAAATAGAAGATGACGAGGATTAACGCAGCGCCGATTATCTGCGGAATAGCCGCAAAGATCCTTTGGAATATCACGACAATTGAGTCAAAAAGACCCTCTACACCCAGGACCTGCAGTATGGCTAGGATAAATAATATCCATACGATCCAGAAAACGGCAGTGCCTGTGCCCTGAGCCACCGGATACTGACTTGGGTCTTGGGGATCACCACCCTTGCCCAGTCTCTTATCGATACCACTGGCCCTCATAAGTCTTCGGACCCCTGTCCTGAGAACTTTCGCCAGAATCCAGGCTATAAGCAATAGGATCAGCGCGGCAATGATATTGGGCAAATAGCCTATCAGCGCCCCGAAGAACTCTTGGAAAGACTGTAGAACACCGCTCCAGTCCATCTGTAGCATACCCCCTTTCTAGTGATTTCGGCCTTGCTTCTGCAACCTCATAGGTGCAGTTTGATTTTCAAAAATGTCATTTCATGATCCTTCACCCCCTACCCTGCCGTAAAGCTCTGGCCACTCCAGATCTCCCCAACCGAGCCCACAAGGAAGCAGAATCGTCAATACAGTTTGTGCTAGTTTGCTGTTTTTCACTGCTGTTTCCAGTTCATCCATTCTTCCAGGTCTATTCTGGACTCGCTGAGAGAGGGTGGCTATCCGTAAACGTACTGATTCTCGCGTGAAAATTCCCCGTAATCATATTCTCGGCGGCCATGCAAGACCTCTTACTCTATTCTTCGGCCTTGTTCATTAACACGTGGAACAGACAGCTCGTCGGCCCACCATCACCGTCGTATAAAACTAGGTGACTTGCACACGTCATGTCTGTCCGGAAAGTCCGGTCTCAACGAGAGCCGTGTGCGCACGCCCTACGGTGGGCCAGGAGAGAATAATCGCCTTACTGGGTATCAACCGTAAACGTAGTCTGTTTGCTTTGCCGGTCCTGTTGTAGCAATTCCTCGTAAACCCGCAATGTCCGCTTGGCAGCAGTTTCCCAGGTATACTTGCTGGCGGTTTCTACTGCCCTCAGCCTGATGTTCTTTGCTAGCTCTCTATCTGTGAGCAGGCGAGATATTGCATGCGCCATGGCATCAGCATCCCCTGGCCGGTACAGAAGCGCATTGAAACCATGGTGGAACACCTCGGGAGCTCCACCCGCGTTCGAGCACACCACAGGCACACCAACAGCTGAAGCTTCCAGAAGTGCAAGCCCGAACGATTCGACTCTGGAAGAGGAAACGTAAACGTCAGCAGCTGCCATGAGCTGAGCGATTCTCGCTCGCGCTAATTGCCCGGCCATGAATACCGAGTTTGCAATGTTCAAGCGCTCTATCTGGCGGCATAGCCTGTTCTTCTCCCGACCGGACCCGGCGATAATCAGCTTTGCCTCTGGAATAACTTCCAGCACCCTGGCAAAGGCCGATATAAGCAAGCCTGGGCTTCTGCGTTTGACCAGGCGCGATGCCATCACTACCAGAGGCTCATCGCCTACGCCGAACTCCTTTCGCATCGAGGAACTGTCTACATTCTCATTGAAGCAGGACAGGTCAACTCCATTTGGAACAACAGCTATCTTCTGTTCAGGGCAACCCAGCAGGTGACTGAAATGTTCTGATGCCCGACTTACTGCTATTAGTCGGTCAGCCCTTTTGAGTAGCAACCCCATGGGACGCTGCAATCGGACCAAGAAAGGCGAGTCCTCTACTGTGTGACAGGTTAGAACAGAGGGAATGCTGCATCTATGTGCATATTGAACCGCCATTTGTGCCATAGTCCAGTATATGTCCACTCCGTGGACCACATCGAACCTTCCGTCGTGGATATACCTGTGGCACCGGCGGAAGACGACTGGCGAAACAGCACGATGGGCACTGCCCAGCCCAGGACCTTTGATTCGCCTTACTTTGAGCCCTGCGATTTCTTCCTCTTCAGGCTCACCCTTATGCCCATGGGCGATCAACGTAGTCTCCACACCTAACCTGACCAGTTGGCTACCCAACTCAAGAGCATAGTGAGAAGCCCCACCTGCATCGAGCTGGTGTTGATCACCAATTAATGCCACACGCATGTTTGGTCACTCTCAACTCTCAGCCTTAACTGACATCCTTACACCTAGACAAACGAAGATTACAGCCCCCACTAGTGAACTCAAAGCAAATGATATTCCTCGCTCAATCAATGTCGCTGCCGTTGCTACATTCAGAGAAACGCCAAAAAGGGCGAAAATCGAAATCAACGACCCTTCGACAATGACCAGGCCTCCCGGCAGGAATGGGACAAAACCCAGAATTGTCGGAAGTGAGGCCGCCAGCAGAAGCATCGAAATTCTAGGACTGTAACCCAAAGCTAAGAATACGATATGGAAGCGAGCAACGGTGAGCACCAGCATTAGCGAAGTCAGACTAGCTATAGCTAGCCCTTCCCTTCGCTTGCTCATCATGACATAGGCACTGGCGTAGAAAGTACTGACGGACTCCGCTATTTGCTGAGCATCGGTACCTCTTCCGAACACACGAGCAACACGAGTTGCAAGCCTGCCAATGGCACCGACTCCGATCATTCTTCTGATAAAGAAGCGAGGAAATATGACCAGCCCCAAGACAACCAGCGCACCTATCACCAACAGTAATCCCGCCGGGCCAAGTACGTCCTCCCCAAATCGCAGGGAGAGCCCCGCCACCAAGAACGCAATAATGATCGGGGGAGCAAAAATATGCTCACCGAGAGAGGCAACGATAGCTGTCGAGTACTTCACGTTTTCCAGCTTTCGCACCAGGTATACCCTCCCGAACGGGTCGCCCCCAGCGTGTAGCAAAGGAGTAACGTTGTTAAGGAAGATAGCGCTACAGATTATGGAGAATAGAGTGGCAAAGCTCGTCTTGGGATTGTCTCCATCTATTGAACGAATCGCTATTTGCCACCGGATAGTCCACAGTACTACACTGAAGAAATACGTTGCTATGGCTAAACCCAGAAACAGACCGTTGGCAGTCCTGATAGCTTCAAACATCTGAGAAAACAGATCAGGCTTCAGAAGCCAAACAGTCACCCCGATGAGGGCCACAACAACAGCTATGACCAGTAAGGACCTGCGCAGATCTACCTTTGGCCCGTACTCAGCCATAGTAAGAGCCTACTGTCTTCACAGATTGCAGCCTATGCTGGATGGGGCGTATTGTAGCACGTTCCCTTTCGATGTGTCCCGTGGGGGCGTCGAGTTACACATTCCAAGCTAAACTTCATCTCCTGAGCCTCTTCTGGATAGCTTCGCTCTTCAGTTCCCTGAGAGCATCAGAGGCAACCCAGTGAGCAGCCCTGGAGTCAAACCGCTCAATCTCTTTCGCTGCATCTATTGCCGCCCGGTTCAGATTGAGGTTCCTTTTCCCGATGTTTCTGAGGGCCCAGTTCACTGCTTTCTTGACGAAGTTACGGCCGTCCGTCGCACCTCTTACTATCACAGGAAGCAATGCGATGAATTTCTCATCGCTCGCCTTCTTATCATGCCATGCCAGACAGGCCATTAGCGAGAAGGCGGTCCTTCTGACGAACTCCTCGTCCCGTTTGGACCAATCGACGACCTTTTTCCAGGCTAACTCGTTCTTTTCAAAGAGATTCATACACACCTGGTCGCAGACATCCCATGAATTGATGCCCTTCACCCAGTCCTCCATTTGCTCTTCAGTCAGCTCACCAGGCTCATCGACCATGGCAGCCAGGATCCTTGCTTCGCCTATTCCCGTTCCCCACAAGTCCAGCGCCAGTCTGTGGTCTCTGCCTATCTCTTTGGCCAGTTGCCTGATGTTCGGAACCGAGA
>JBKHJJ010000053.1:0-9051 GCA_046538185.1 Dehalococcoidia bacterium | reverse complement strand
CATATTATCCAGAATGCTCATTGACATTGGGTGGGGTAGTCTGCTTTTTCCAAATTGGGCTCTGATTAGAGTTGGAGTAGCCTTTGGTTGGATCATAGGTTTGATAATGCTTGCTCTGTGGATTGGTCTTATGATCACGGCATACCAAGGCAAGATGTGGAAGGTGCCCGGGGCAGGCAACTGGGCCGAGAAGCAAATCAGCAAGTAAATTTCTCAGGTCTCATTGCCCAAAGGCTGATGAATCAGTCTGACATGGCCAGCCCTTTGGCGTCACTTTCATAGAGATTCGTCCCGACGGATTCCCTTTCTGTTGTGCCATTGTGCAGCCCGCAGCCGCTGCGCGGCCTGCGAAAAATCAATATTCTGCCCGTGCTCCAGCCCGAAATTCTCCTTTAGGGATTGAGCGGAGAGTGCTATAATAGAAGTTGATAGATGGGTTCTCAAGTTCTCTATCGCAAGTGGCGGCCGCAGACCCTGAGTGAGGTGTTGGGACAGGAGCCTGTAACTCAAACACTGCGTCATGCTGTGGCGAGCGGCAAGATAGCTCATGCTTATCTCTTCTGTGGCCCCCGTGGTACAGGTAAGACCAGCACGGCGCGCATCCTGGCCAAAGCGGTTAACTGCCCTGATCAAGTTGATGGTGAGCCCTGCAATGCTTGCGACATGTGTCGCGCAATAGCTGAGGGCAGGGCTCTGGATGTAATAGAAATAGATGCCGCCAGTAATCGCGGTATTGACGAAATCCGCAGTCTGAGGGAAAAGGCAAATTACGCTCCTACCCTGGCTCGCTACAAGGTATATATCATAGACGAAGTCCACATGCTCACCGAGGCAGCCTGTAATGCCCTGTTGAAGACGCTGGAAGAGCCGCCCGGGCATGTAATTTTCGTTTTGGCTACTACAGAAGCGCACAAGGTCATACCCACCATAGTATCGAGGTGCCAGCGGTTCAACTTCCGCCGCCTGGGGCAGACCGAGATAATGGACAAGCTCAGGCTCGTATGTGAGAAGGAGGGGATTCATATCGAGCCTGATTCCTTAAGGCTTATTGCCCGTGCCGCTACAGGGAGCCTTCGGGACGCCGAGAATATTCTACAACAGATGATTGCCTACTACGGCAGTCAAATCGAGCCTGACCGGGTCCAAGCGGAGCTGGGGGTTAGCCGGGATTCCCGGGTCAGGCAGCTGGCACAGTATGTGGTTAGCGGGGATGTGGCGGCCGGGTTGAAAGTCATAAATAGCCTTAATAGCGACGGTGTCGACCTGCGTCAGTTCAACCTGGGCCTGGTAGAATACCTTCGGGGCCTGTTGCTGGCTAAGTCTCGGTGCGAAGAGGCCCTGGATATTACCGCCGAAGACCTGGCCGAGATGGGCAATCTTGCGGCCAGTGACACCCTGGACCATTTGCTCAAGGCAGTTAAGGCTTTCTCCAGCATAGACTTCAGAAGTGACAATTACTCCACATTGCGTTTAGAGCTGGCTTTACTGGATTGCGTCTTGTCTTCAGCCCCGGAGCGGGAACCGGTCACTTCAGTTCAATCTGCGGAGGCGGCCGATGTTACTGAGGCAGCTGAGGCAACTGAGGTGGTGGAGGAAACGGAACTTGCAGGCGAAGAAGTCTATCAGGATATTGATTACCTTCGGGGCCGGTGGAAGGAGTTCATCAGGTCGTTGCGGGGAGAAGGATCCAGCGGCAATCTGGATGCCTTTTTGCGCAGCGCTTGTGACCCGGTGGCTCTTGAGGATGATACGCTCGTGCTAGGTTTCTACTATTCCTTCCACAAGGACAAAATCGAAGATGCCAAATACCGGCATCTGGTGGAAAAGAAGCTGGAAGAGGTTTTTGGGCGGCACTATAAGATACGTTGTGTCCTGGTCGACTATAAGAGGGAAGCCCCGTCCGAGGAAAGGATACAGAACCCCGTAGTCAAAGCTGCTCTGGAAATGGGAGCCAGGATCAGTGAGGAGGACTTGTAGTCCTGAGCCGAGCAGAAGTGAAGGAGACAGATGGATAAATCGATATTGCGTCAGGCCCAGCAACTTCAGGCGAAACTGGCTAAAGCCCAGGAAGAACTGGGCAGCATGACTGTGGAAGCCACTAGCGGAGGCGGTGCCGTGAAAGTGGTACTCGACGGACACCAGAGAGTTCACTCAGTGGAGATATCCCCGGAAGCAGTAGAGGCCGGAGATGTTGAGTTGCTGCAGGACTTGGTCGCGGCTGCTGTTAACGAAGCTATTACCAAGTCGCAGGAGCTTGCCAGTAAGCATCTTGGCAGGCTGACAGGGGGTCTCAATATACCGGGCTTATTCTAGAAAGCCCCGATGAAGTCCGAGTTGTCCAGAATTTTGAGGTCTCTGGCTACGCCGCGGGCACCAGGAAGGTAAAGGGCCAGGAAAGATGAGATTTGTTGCTGAGCCCATAGCTAGACTGATTGAGGAATTGAACAAGCTCCCCGGCATCGGGCCGAAGAGCGCTCAGAGGCTGGCCTATTACCTGTTGCGCAGCTCTGACAGCCAGGCTAAGGCTTTGGCTGAGGCCATTCTTACGCTAAAGGAAAAGGTGAAGCTTTGTTCGGTCTGTTTCAACAATACTGATTGTGATCCCTGCCGTATTTGCCAGGATGAAGAGCGCGATCATTCCAAGATTTGTGTCGTAGAGAGGCCTTCGGACATTCTTCCTTTGGAGCATACGGGGAAATACAACGGTGTCTATCATGTGCTTCATGGGACTATCAGTCCGTCACAGGGTATAGGGCCTGAAGACCTGAAGATAAAGGAGCTTCTGGCCCGTCTGAAAGATGGCTCGGTAACCGAAGTTATTGTTGCAACCAATCCCAACGTAGAGAGCGAGACCATGGCCATGTACCTGCAGCGGACTATTGCCCCCCTGGGCGTTCGCGTTACGCGCCTGGCTCGCGGTTTGCCCTTCGGCGCTGAGCTAGAATACGCCGATGACCTGACACTGGGGCAAGCGCTGGAGAACAGGCGGGAGTTCTGATCGCGAAATCAAACCATCCCTACAGGATCGACATCTATAGTCCAGCCCTGTGGCAAACTGACCTGGGATAGTATCCGGGTTGGGTTCGGGCCGCGGAGAAAAAGTTGCCACCGATATCTGCCTCTGGCTCTTAAGGCAAAGGCAGGCACAGGACCAATCAGGCTGAACTCAGTATCCTTCTGTGCTCTTTGTTGAAGAGCCTGTTGCATCCTCTCAGCCTCTCGACGGCACAACGCCTCGTTGGTATGACTATAGACCAGCCGCACCAGGCGGGTAAAGGGGGGATAATTGTATCGGCGGCGGTAGTCTATTTCTTTGTTATAGAAGGTCAGATAGTCATGTCGGGCGGCGGCCTGAACTGTGTAGTTGTCCGGAGAATAAGTCTGGATGATGACTTTTCCCGCCTTGACCCCACGACCGGCCCGGCCTGCCACCTGGCAGAGGAGTTGAAAGGTGCGCTCCCCGCTGCGAAAATCGGGGAAATTGAGGCCGGTATCGGCACTGATTATCCCGGCCAGGGTCACTTCGGGCAGGTCTAGTCCTTTGGCTATCATCTGGGTGCCTATGAGGACGTCTGCCTTGTGGTCACGAAAATTCTTCAATACCTCTTCGTGAGCATATCTTCTGGTAATCACGTCTCTGTCCCAGCGAAGCGATCTCGCTTGAGGGAAGAAGCGGTTCACCTCTTCTTCTACTCTCTGGGTGCCGATGCCCAGGAAACGGAGATGGCGTTGAAAACATTGTGGGCAGTTCTGAGGGACGTGCATTGAATAATGACAGCGATGACAGACCAGTCTTCTCTCAACCGAATGGTAGGTAAGGGCTATGGAGCAGCGGGGACAGCGGAAAACAAAGCCACAGTTGCGACAACGGACAAAAGTGGCCGTGCCCCGGCGGTTCAGAAAGAGAATGGCCTGCTCCCCCTGTGCCAGCGTTTGTTCCATGGCAGTCAATAGAGGGCGACTTAACGGACTCCTGTGCCCAGCCTTGAGTTCTTCCCGTAAGTCCACTATGGTTACCCGGGGGAGAGGCGAATAACCACGCGGTGTGACTCTGTCTTTTAGTTGTACAAGTTGATATTGGCCTTGCTCTGCCCTATAAAAACTGCCGACATCGGGTGTAGCACTGCCCAGAATGACAACAGCGCCGGTTAGCTGGGCCAACTTGATGGCTACGTCCCGGGCATGATAACGAGGCGACTTGTCGTCCTGCTTGTACGTCCACTCGTGTTCCTCATCGATGATGATTAGGCCGAGGTCGGGCACCGGGGCAAACAGGGCACTTCTTGGTCCAATTACGACGTCGCAGTTTCCCTCCATTATCCATTGCCATTCGTCGGACTGTTCTCCCGGGGAAAGGCCGCTGTGCAGTACTGCCACGCGTCCCGGAAAGCGACTGGCAAACCTCTCCACTGTTTGTTGGGTCAAGGCGATTTCAGGGATGAGGCAAATGCCCCGCTTGCCGACGGCAACAATCTGGGCCAGAGCCCGCAGGTAAATCTCGGTTTTGCCGCTGCCGGTGACACCGAACAGGAGAAACACCGGTGGCCCGCCTGCCTGCTCGCCGTAAGACTCCGGCGGGCGAGCGATAGCTGTGCGGCGGGCAGGCCTGCCAGGTTGCCCCGATTTCATCGGAGCTTGCCTTACCACGGCTCTATGGATTGATTCCCAGGCGCCTTGTTGAGAGGAAGTAAGAGGGGGAGCTGCGGAAGCTGTCACGCTGAGGCCGGACAAAGGGTCGCGTCTTATCCTGACGCTTTCCACCGATACCAGGTGCCGCTTCTCGAGGGCTTTGATCGTGGCAAGCGAGCAATTGATATGTTTCCTTAGTTCACTAACTGAAACGGATTGGGACTGCCGAGATAGGAATTCCAGGAGCTGCGCTTGTTTGTAGGCTCCGGATTTGTGCAGGCGGGCCTGTTCCGCCTCAATCTCCTGTCCCCCACGTGCAGGAGTTACGAGGTGCACGTACCGTACCGTCTTGGGCTTTATCCCGGCCCTTCCCAATTCCAGAGTTTCTGTAATTAGCTGACGGGCTAGCAGCTGGTCGGTGATTTGCCTCGCTTTCAGTTTGCCGACTGCCCTCTCCACTTCGGGCAGCCTGGTCTTCCTCTTCCCGGTGATAATGTGCAGGACTTCCCTTTGGTCCGGGGTAAGGGATGACAAATCGACCTGATGGTCCGTGCTCTGAAGGAAGGTAGTAGTCCGTCTGGCGAATCCTGGAGGCAGCATCAAGGCCAGGGCGTCGAAAAGAGGCGAAAGATAGCGTTCACTTAGCCACCGGGCAAGCTTTATTTGGAGAGAGGAAAGCACGGGATGAGCAGTGACGGCGTCGGATATTTCCCTGGTTGTCTCCACCGAGGGCTGGTCGGTTAACTCGACAACAATTCCCTGTACAGTCCTGGGGCCGAACGGTACCCATACGGCCTGCCCGACCTTGATATTCAGCCACCCGGGGATTGCATAGCAGAAAGTTGACCGGCTCGCCGGCGAATTGACTGCCACCTCGGCGTAGCTCATTCAGAGGACTGTTCTTCTTGAGGCGTGGCTTGCTGGGCTGCCTTCTCCCGTCTTTCCTTTAGTCGAGCCCGCTTGGTGCTAAGCCTGCGCATGTAATACAGCTTGGCTCGGCGCACCTGGCCATGCCTGAGCACCTCCACGTTCTGTACCGAGGTGGACTGAAGCGGGAAAGTACGTTCCACGCCAATGCCGTAAGATACGCGCCTTACGGTGAAGCTCCCACCATCAACACCTTTCCTCATTCCAATAACCACCCCCTGGAAGTGCTGCAGCCGCTCTTTATCCCCTTCTAAGGACTTCAGCCTAACCTTGACCGTGTCGCCGGGTGACATTTGGGGAATGTTGGGATTCATTTTGGGTTTAACGAATTCTCTGACATCCATTTTCTTTCCTCGTCGCAGAAGCTGCCTTTCTTCAGAAGATCTGGGCGCCGTTTAGCCGTACGCAGGATGGCTTGACGGCGTCGCCATTGAGCAATCTCGCTGTGATTTCCCGACAGTAAGACTGTGGGTACTGCCCAATCCCGGTATACCGGGGGTCTGGTGTACTGGGGGTATTTCAGCAGTCCGTTACTATGAGAATCATGTTGGACTGAGTCCTGTGAACCGAGTACGCCTGGTATGAGTCTCACCAGAGCGTCGATCACTACCAGGGCCGGTATTTCTCCCCCGCTAAGTACGTAATCTCCGATGCTGATTTCATCGGTAGTCAGATGCTCGCACACTCTCTCATCCAGGCCTTCGTAGTGGCCGCAAAGCAACATAATATGGGGGTGGAGGGCAAGTTCTTGGGCAACTGACTGGGAGAAGAGCCTGCCCTGAGGGGTAAGTAATACGATGGGAATTCCATTCACGCCGAGTTGCTGTTTTGTGGCCTCCACCGCTTCAAATATAGGCTCCGGCTTGAGCACCATACCGGATCCGCCGCCGTACGGGTAGTCATCCACAGTATGATGTTTATCATGTGAGTAATCGCGAATGTTATGGATCACCACGTTCACCAGTCCTCTCTCCTTAGCACGGTTGACGATGCTCTGGTTGAGCGGAGAGGTAAACACATCTGGGAAGAGGCAGAAAACATCGATGCGCATGGACTCCCTCAATTAAGAACTTCGAAATGCATATCTTAACATGCAAACGGCGGCAAAAGAAAGTGGCTGTACTCGTTCAGTACTTTAGTGACATATTGTTTCTTGTTATTGCGAGGAGCCGAAGGTGGCGAAGCAATCTTGTACAGAGTCCCCCTCTTAGGATAAGAGGGGACAGGGGAGTTATGAAGATAGGGGAGACTACCGGGGCACACCGACAAATGGAGACTGGCAATGGCACCGAAGGTTATTACTCCCTGTTACAAACATGCACAGTGTCACCCATCTATCTGAACTAGATCGGTCGCCTCCTTTGTTGGTGCGAAGGATGCAGTGTATAATGTTGCACGGTGACAATTGTTATCATGGGTGATTGCACTATTGCGATGAGTGGCCAGCAAGAGCTTTCCAACATTGCCAAGATTGGAGAACCTGGCGCCGTGAGCACACTGCATATTCCTATGCTGCCACGTGCGGCACATCTCCTGCCCGTCGACTTCTGTCTGCGAAGGGATTCCGTTGGCGAACAACCACCGTTGAGAATATGGCAAGAAAACCCGGTCAACTTTCCTGGGGCCAGGGAGGAGGTGGCGCGTGTCACTATCGGATAATGTGCGTGCCCGCATGACCGGAGCTTCCTGGGTAAGGAAGATGTTTGAGGAGGGGATTAGCCTGAAAAAGCGCCTGGGAGAAGAAAATATTTTCGACCTTTCACTGGGCAACCCGATGATGGAGCCTCCGCCGGAGTTCAACGAAGAATTGTGCCGTATTGTGAATAACGCCGCTCCCGGGATGCACAGGTATATGGAGAATGCCGGTTACCTGGAAACGAGGACTGCCGTGGCAACCCAGCTTTCGCGCGAGACCGGCATTAAGTTTGAGGCCGGCGATATAGTAATGACCTGTGGGGCGGCAGGCGGAATGAACGTGGTGCTGAAAGCCATACTTAATCCCGGTGACGAGGTGATTGTATTTGCTCCTTATTTCATGGAGTTTGCCAACTATATAGACAACCACGGTGGAGTTACCAGGGTCGTGCCCACAGATGAATACTTCTTGCCGAACCTAGATGCCCTTGGGGCTGCTATTAGCCCCAAGACCAAAGGGGTGATTATTAATTCTCCCAATAATCCAACCGGTGTTGTTTATAGCGATAAGATTGTGCACGAACTGGGAGGACTGCTTGAGGAGAAAGAGAAGCAACACGGGACAGAGATTTTCCTTATGAGCGACGAGGCGTATCGGAAGATTATGTACGACGGCTTAGAATATGTGCCTGTGTTCCGCTATTATCGTAACAGCATCGCTGTAACCTCTCATTCCAAGGACCTTTCTCTCCCGGGAGAGCGTATTGGGTACGTGGCAGTGAATCCCGAGTGCAATCACCGGCAGGAACTGGTAAATGGCGTTATTTTCTGTAACCGCATACTGGGATTTGTCAATGCGCCGGCTTTGATGCAGAGGGTGCTGCAGAATGTGCAGGGTGTAACTGTTTCGGTAGCTGAGTACCAGAGAAAGAGGGACTTTCTGTACAGGAATCTTGTTGAGATGGGCTATTCCGTGGTGAAGCCAGGGGGTGCTTTCTACATGTTCCCTAAATCGCCCTTAGAGGACGATGTGGCTTTCGTTAATGAGTTGCTCCAGTTGAATGTGCTCGTCGTGCCCGGTCGCGGCTTCGGTACGCCGGGGTATTTCCGCGTGGCATACTGTGTTGACGACCGTACCGTACAAGGTTCCCTCACCGGTTTGAATAAAGCGGCCCAGAAATTCAATCCGTGCTAGGACAGTATCGGTCAGTAGGGCATTCCTCTTCCGCTTGCCCTGATCTAATGGTCGAAGGACCTAGATCATCCGTCCCGCCAACTGCATAATCCGTCGTACATATACTGATTTCGTATGAACCGCACGTGTTAGCATCTGAACTTGACAGGCGTGTGATCGGGTGATATAGTGTCGATGGGGGCACGTGAGGTTGTGCTTTTCAATAGAACCAATATGGGGTAGGGGTCTGATGTTGCTGCTGGTGATCAGCTCCGACTTATCCGGCATCGCACCTATGAAAGCGGCGGAGCTTCCTGAATTAGTTAGCTAGGTGCCCGAAATTGAACGGGCAAGCAAAATGAAGGAGCCTTGGTGGCTGAAAGGGGGTGATAGCAGGGAAGCGAAGGTCTCGTTAGGAGCGCTGGAGACGGTTGTGGGCTGTGATCGGTTCCCATCTTTCACCGGGACGGGCTCCAGCGTGGGGAATTCTTGGACAGCCCGAACAGTTACAATGAAAGGAGGTTTGGAATGAAAAACAAGAGAAGCGCGAAGCTGTGGGTCAGTCTTTGTGTCACGGTTGCATTAGCCCTAATCCTACCGGCCGCAGCTGGGTGTGCACCGCCAGACGATGAAGAAGGGCCGCTTACCATTGGCATATTTCAGATAATCAGCCACCCTGCTCTGGA
>JBKHJJ010000052.1:0-9125 GCA_046538185.1 Dehalococcoidia bacterium | reverse complement strand
AAGGAGTCTCAGCATCAAATTCAGCGGCACAGGTATCCACCATCTTGTACACCGGGCGCATTTGCCATTCATGGCGAAGTCGTCTTACCTGCTCCGGCAGTCTATCAGCCAGAGTACCTACCTGCTCATCGGAAAAACCCAGTCTCTTCGCCTCCCATAATAGTCCTGGCGTCAAGGATTCGGAAAGAAGCCGCCTCTCCATGGCCACAATATTCTGGAACTTGTAAGTAAACCAGGGGTCTATCCCGGTGATCTGTGAAAGCTCTTCGGGCGTACCTTCCCTTCGCAGTGCCGCCATAATTGCCCATAGTCTCAGGTCGTTAGGGTGGAGAGGGAAGGAATGAATTCCTTCCTCTTTCTTCCAACTGAGGTCTTCCCAAAGCAGAGTGCGTTTGCCAAATTCCAGTGAGCGCACTGCCTTCTGCAGGGCAGCTTCAAAAGACCTGTCAATCGCCATTACCTCGCCGGTGGCTTTCATTTGACTGCCGAGCTTCCGGTCGCCCAGAGCGAACTTGTCGAAGGGCCATCTGGGGATTTTGACCACGCAGTAGTCCAGGACCGGCTCGAAAGAGGCCAACGTCTTACCCGTAACCTTGTTGGGTATCTCGTCGAGCCTCTTGCCTATAGCTATCTTGGCAGAGACCCGGGCAATAGGATAGCCTGTCGCCTTGCTGGCCAGAGCCGAGCTGCGGCTGACCCGTGGGTTAACTTCAATCACATGATATTCGCTCCGGGTGACCGCCTTCTGGTCGGGGGCCCATTTCTCCGCCACTACGCGACTGGGAGTCAAGGCAAACTGTATGTTGCAGCCGCCCTCAATCTTCAATGCTCTTATGATTCTCAAACTGGCCGACCTGAGCATCTGGTATTCTTTATCGTTGAGAGTCTGGCTGGGGGCTACGACAATGCTATCCCCGGTGTGCACGCCCATAGGGTCAATATTCTCCATGCAACAGACAGCGATGCAGTTGTCAGCAGCATCCCGCATAACTTCGTATTCAATTTCCTTCCAGCCCAGAACGCATTGCTCCACCAGGACCTCGTGGCTCATGCTGGAATCCAGGCCATTGCCAACCATCTGTTCAAGCTCTTCCATAGTATGCGCGATGCCGCCGCCGGTGCCGCCGAGGGTGTACGAAGGACGAATAATGAGAGGCAAACCGATCGTCCTTGCCAGCTCTTTCGCCTCCCGCACGGATCTAACGGTGGCACTCGCCGGCAAAGGCTCGCCGATATCAAGAAGAAGCTGCTTGAATAGAGACCTTTCCTCAGCCTTCTTTATTGTCTCTATAGGGGTGCCCAAAGGGCGCACATTATACTTATCCAGTATGCCGGTGTCCGCTAGCTCCACCGCCAGGTTGAGGCCGGTTTGTCCCCCCAGGGTAGGCAACAAACCATCGGGGCGTTCCCTTTCAATTATGCGGGCCAGGACTTCAACGGTGAGCGGCTCGATATAGACGGTGTCCGCAATGCCCTCGTCGGTCATGATGGTGGCCGGGTTCGAGTTCACGAGCACCGTGGTCACACCCTCCTCTCGCAGAGCCCGGCAGGCCTGAGTCCCGGAATAATCGAACTCAGCCGCCTGCCCGATGATTATCGGCCCCGAGCCAATTACCAATACTTTAGATACTTCGGACATGCTTCTCTTCTGTGCCCTAGCCTTTCACCATCTCCAGGAAGCGCTCAAACAGATACATATTGTCCAGTGGACCGGGGGAGGCTTCGGAGTGGTACTGAATGGACAGTATAGGCAACTCCCGGTGGCGAAGGCCCTCCACTGTGCCATCGTTCAAGTTTATGTGGCTGACCTCGAGTCCTCCCTTCAATGTATCACCGTCTATGGCATAGCCATGGTTCTGAGCAGTGATATAGACCCTGCCGGTAGCTAAATCCCGCACCGGGTGGTTGCCACCCCGATGTCCAAACTTCAATTTGAAGGTCTGTGCTCCCAGTGCCCTGCCTAAGAACTGATGGCCCAGGCATATGCCCATTATCGGCTTGCGCCCGATCAGCTCTCCTACCGTGTGCGTCAGGTCGTCAAGGAGGACAGGGTTGCTTGGGCCCGGGGACAAGACAATGCCATCGGGATTCAGGGCCAGGACTTCCTCTGCTGAAGCAGTACACGGGATAGCGATTGCCTGGCAGCCAAGCTGACTCAAGATACGCAGTATGTTGTATTTCAAGCCGTAGTCGATAACCAGGATTTTGAAATGTTGCGTCGCTTCGCCCTCACCTCTATCCTTTTCCTTTGAGGGAGGGGGAATCAAACTCACAGGGACAGGTGCGTTGGATTGCCACTCATAAGGCTTTGCGGTGCTCACCGGGTGAACAAAGTCCGTAGCATCGTAACTGGGCAAAGTCTTTAGCTCTTCCAACGCCTCGCCAGCTGTCATTTCCGAAGTCACCATTCCCATCATGGCTCCCTGCAAGCGTAAGTGGCGAGTCAGAGCACGGGTATCTATGCCGCTAATCCCGGGGATGCCATAAGCCAGCAGGAATTCATGCAAGGTCCGGGTGCTTTGCCAGTGGCTGGGTTGAGAGCAATATTCCCGAACGCCCAAGCCCCTGACTTGAATTTGCCCGGATTCGAAATCGGACTCGTTGACGCCGTAATTGCCGATCAAAGGATACGTAGCCACCAGGATTTGGCCCGCAAAGGACGGATCGGTGAGCATTTCCTGATACCCCGTCATGCCGGTATCGAACACCACCTCACCGTAGGTAGTAGCCCCGGCACCAAAGGAATGGCCCTCATAAACAGACGCGTCCTCCAAAACCAAAATCGCTCTACCAGCCATAAGATTCTTCGCTTCGCTCAGGACGACACGGAGTAGGCTCGGAATGAAAGGAGGTGGAGTCAAAACGATGCTCTAACCCGTTATCCATGTACACAACGGCGCCATTGGCTATGGTTGCCATGACTTTGCCTTTGAACCGGCAACCGTCATAGGGTGTATTCTTGCCTTTGGAGGCAAATTTACGGCTATCCACTATCCATTCCCGGTCAGGGTCGAGTATAGTAATATTAGCCAGGGCGCCTAGCTCCAAAGTGCCCAGTTCACCGTTTCTGCCGATTATTTTCGCCGGCTCACAGGTCAGCTTAGAGAGTAGCCGCGTCAGAGTTATCTTTTCTCGGTGCACCAGGTCCATAAGACAGCCGAAGGCCGTTTCAAAGCCGCTGATGCCGAAGGCAGCCACCTCCATCTCGCAGTCTTTATCCGCCAGACTATGGGGTGCATGGTCGGTAGCGACGGCATCGATAACGTCGTCCCTAAGGCCCTCAATCAGGGCTTCAACATCCGCTTTGGTGCGCAGCGGTGGGTTCACTTTTGCATTTGTATCAAAGGGCTTGTCAGAGGACTCGCCCATGATTCTTTCCTCAGTCAGGGTCAGGTGATGGGGTGTGACCTCAGCGGTTACAGAAGTCCCTTCATGTTTGGCATGGCGAATAAGCTCCACCGAGCCCGCGGTGCTGACATGGGCAATGTGAACCCTGGCCCCGGTCGCCCTGGCCAGAACCAGGTCGCGAGCTAACATTACCTCCTCGGCTACCGCAGGAATTCCTTTCAGCCCCGTTTCAACAGACATACGTCCTTCGTTTATCACTCCCCCGTTACTCAATGCCTTGTCCTCGCAATGGTCAATAATTGGCAGGCCCAGATTCCGGCTGCACTCCATAGCACGACGCATCAGCTGGGAGCTTGCCACAGGGTCACCGTCTTCACTGAAAGCAACGACCCCCGCTTCAGCCAACTCAGCCATATCGGTTAATTCCTCGCCTTTTCTGCCTGCACTGACACAGCCTATGGGAAGAACGGTAATCAAGCTATCCCTGCCTGTTCTTTCCTTCAGCCAGTCTACAGCAGTCACAGCGTCTAAAGGAGGTTGCGTATTTGCCATGCAACAGACAGCGCCAAAGCCACCTACGGCGGCTGCTTTCGTCCCCGTAGCGATCGTCTCCTTATATTCAAAACCTGGCTCCCGCAGATGGCAGTGAAGATCTACAAAGCCGGGGCATACCACCAGTCCCGCGGCATCCAGATTCTTCGCTTTGCTAACAAGGGCAGCAATGGAAGGCCCATCCGGAACGGTATCTCCTATCTGCACAATCCTCCCTTCGGCAACAAGCAAGTCCCCAACCCGGTCGATGCCCCGGCCGGGATCAACTATACGGCCGCCACGAATGCGTAGACAGACAACTTCTTTGTTCAACGTCTGACATACCTGCTGGGCTTGAACTGCCGGGCCTGGGCCTCCTTTTCCGAAGTAAAGACGATCAAATTCTCCGGTTTGATCTTACGGGCCCAGTGGCTACCGGCGCTGTGATATTTCTTGTTCTCGCGCTTTCCCTGATGCCAATCGGAACTGGCCACATATCGAGGACTGACCTCATGGTCGCAATAGATGCAGCGCAAGATTACAGGGTCGAGACTCACTGTTTTGAACTGGGGCTTTATGTACTTGACTTCTGTCTCCTGGTTTGAAACACAGTTTTTGTTCGGGCACCTGACCCCCGAATCCCGCTTATAGACTGGATAGCTGGTCTTTTTGACGAACGAATCCCCCGCTTCCTGAGTTGGGATTTCCCTGGCGCCCAGCAAAAAGGACAGGAGTGCCATTCTGACGGGCACTCCGTAGGCCGCCTGCTTGAAGTACATGCTCCTGGGGTCAGAATCCACTTCACAAGCCAACTCATCAACACGGGGTAGCGGATGCATAACCAGCGTTTTCTCAAATTCCTTTCCTCTTAGCAGTCTCCTATCTACCACCGGATAGTCTTTTCCCAACTCCCGTTGCTCCGCTGCGGGCGCTTGCCTTTCCTTCTGGAGTCTGGTCACATAAAGGGCGTCAACCCCTGCCTTCAGTTCTACCTGGATGCTTATGTCAGGCATCATGGCAAGCTGATGCGGGCTGCTTGGAGTCACGTATACGGCATCAATAGGAACAAATTTCCTTTTGGCTCCCTGGTCCAGGTCCTCACTTCTCTTCAACTCACCTCGATACTCGGTGCTTAGCCTCCTTATCACGTGCTCCGGCAGCTCCAGCCCCGGGCCGGGATAGAAGAGGATAGTGGCACCAAACCTGGCCAAGGCATAGATCAGGGAATGTACTGTGCGCCCGTGCTTCAAATCTCCCCACAGAGCAATCCTGAGCCCCTTAAGCGTCTGCCTCTCTTTTCTTATGGTGTAGAGGTCGCATAAGGTCTGGGTGGGATGTTCATGGCCGCCATCGCCGGCATTTATCACAGGGACGCCAGCGTAGTCGGCAACCACCCTGGCTGCTCCCTCCCACGGGTGTCTGATGACAACTACATCGGCGTAGCCACCCACGACTTTGGCCATATCAGCAATGCTTTCGCCCTTGGCCAGAGAGCTTGCGCCTATGTCCACTGCGCTTATCACGTGTCCGCCAAGCCTGAGCATAGCGGCTTCGAAAGATAGCCTGGTCCTGGTACTTGGCTCGAAGAATAAGCTGGCCATGATCTTACCCTGGCACAGCCCAGCATATGCATTTATGGAGTCAGCCATCTCATCTGCCAGGGAAAAAAGCGCTTCGATTTCCCCATTGGGCAGGTCGTCTATGGTCACCAGATTTCTATTTCCCGGATGCATGGTCGCTTCCCCTTCAGTTCTTCCGGAATAGCCCCGTGGCCAATCTTCCGATTACCACCTCATCTACGCCATCAACCTCCTCCAGTTGGACCTGTATCTCCTCATCTTTAGAGCTGGGTATGTTCTTACCCACATAGTCCGCCCGGACGGGGATTTCGCGATGGCCGCGGTCGATAAGCACGGCCAACTGAATAGAGCTGGGACGGCCCAGGTCAGTCAGGGCATCCATAGCAGCGCGAATACTCCGCCCGGTATAGAGCACGTCATCGACCAGGACTATGTGCTTATCGGTGATACTGGCAGGTATATAGGTGTGGCTTTTGTTACCCCGGTTCAATTCCGAAGGTGCAATATCATCGCGATAAAGGCCGATGTCCAGGGCGCCGACGGGGACTGGAATTCCTTCAAAGCCTTCAATTATCTGGGCTATGCGCTTTGCTAAAGGCACCCCCCGGGTCCGCATGCCTACGAGAACAACCCCCTCGGCACCCTTGTTCTTCTCTACAATCTCGTGCGCAATGCGAGCTAGTGCACGTGCTATCTCCCTGGAGGTCAGGACAACCTTTTCAGGCATCAAAAAACCTCCTGCCTCTAAAGTGGCAAGAGGTCTCGAGCGATGCGTCTATTATGGGTGAGTAAACCATATCCCCCCTTACCAGCCTCACTGGACTGATTTAAAGGTCTAGTCTATTATGCCACAAGGGCCAGAGCAATGCAACCTCTGGCCTGCATGCATCAACTATGCGGTTTCGGCCCGCGACACTGCGGCTTCACGTCTGAGAAGAGTCTTTTGCTCTGGCAATTAAGCGGGATTTCTTAATAATGATAATGAGTGGAATCGCAGCAGCGCAAAGCACGCTAAGAGTAACGAGAATGGGGCTGTAAGCACCGGTCTGGTCATAAACGAGGCCAACCATAAGCGGCCCAACGGCCTCTCCCAGCATGAAAACCAGGTGCACGCTTCCCAATATAGCCCCGTACTGCTTCAGGCCAAAGTAGTTTCCCGTCAACATCGCCATATTTGGTGCCCAGCCGCCCATTGCAAGACCGAGAAATATGCCATAGAGCCACAGGTGGTACGTGGATGCTGCCACCGTCAGGGCAGCCAGTGATCCAGCAGTGAAGGCGTAAGCCATGGCCGTCGTATATTTGGGGTCGATTCTGTCGCAGAGATAACCGAAGGTAAACTTACCCACCGCGCTGGCCAGTCCCACGATGCTGACTGCAAGTGTGGCATCGGCAACAGTAAAATCCCGGGCTGGCTGTGTCAGTATGTCAACATGGTTCTGCAATCCCCCGGTCAGCCCCATGCCATAGACTGCTGAACTTAGAGCTATCAGCCAGAAAGCGGATGTCCCCAGTGCCTCCTTAAGGCCGAGCCCGGGTGTCTTGAATGCCTCGGGTTCGCGGTCATCCGCTGTCCGGGCTGCCTCTGATCCGTAGGCCAAAAGTCCCTTCTGCTGAGGCCGGTCCGTGACCAGAAACAATATCACCAACGCCATTATGACCAATGACAGCAACCCCATAACCAGGTAAGTGCGCTGCCATCCAAGATTAGGGATGAGGTAATTGCCGATGAGAGGGCCAAAAACAAACCCCCCGAAGCCAATACCGATAAAGGCCAGCCCCTGCATGGTACCCTGCAAACGGTGGAACCAACTACGGATGAGAACGCTTATCGGAATAGCTCCCAGGAGTGTCATCCCCATGCCCAGACCGGCATGGAGCAAACAGTAGCTCCAGAGGGACGAAGTCCTGCTCAGCAGGGCCAGGGAGAGGGACAGCACGATAGTGCCGATAATCAAGACCTGGCGTGGGCCGCGATTATCGGTGAGCCGCCCTACAACAGGAGAAGTAACCGCCATTGCGACCATGAGACACGTAAAGCCAAGAGTCACCTCGCCGCGGCTCCAGCCGAACCAATCTGCCACGGGTGTGTTCATAACACTGAATCCGTAGTAGGCCATGCCGCAGGACAGGGTGAGGGTGAGAAACCCCGCTAGGACTATCCAGTAGCCATAGAAGAATCTCCTCATGACTGCAAATCAGAGACTCGCCGGCGCACCAGTGTCAGTATTCAAATGCATAGTCGTCAGTAAGAGTGAACACAATCGAGATCAAAGAACCTGCTGAATCGGGCACGGCAGAAGTGCTCCTTCGTCAAGGCAGTTGGACGCTTCATCCTTCGTTAAGCCTACACAATTGACCGCTCGACTCTCCGGCCGCCATGATTATCGTCCAGATCAACGGAACCGTCAACCCCCACCAGTGGGTATGCCACTCACGGCCTTTCCCCCCTGCGCTGGTCGCGGCAGTTCGGTCAGAGAAAAGGGGCAGCTATCGCTACCCCTTTTCTCTAATGAGGCTTAGGTTTACTGTCTAGATATTTTGGTCGGCCCCGGAGCCACCGAGCTGTGAGTCCTCGTATCCTCCAGATTGGAGACAGGCATTTTCTGACCACGGCGCAGGAAAGAGGGCACGTCGAGAGCATCGCTGCCGCCTCTTATGAGGCGGCGCAGCTCCTCGGCGCTGTATATACCTCTCCCCTCTGCCTTGGCGAAGCCCGTAGCGATAACAGTTATCCGAACCTCGCTATCCATCTTGGGGTCGAATACGACGCCGAACACTATGTTGGCACTGGGGCTCACTGCCTGGCCGATGATCTGGGCAGCCTCATTGCACTCGAACAGGGTGAGACTGGGTCCGCCGGTGATATTGAATAACACCCCGCTCGCGCCGTTCACTGATACGTCGAGCAACGGGCTAGCCAGAGCAGCTTTGGCCGCTTCAGTAGCGCGGCTTTGTCCGCCGGCTCTACCAACCGACATCCAGGCCGGGCCAGCGTCTTTCATCACCGACTTAATGTCGGCGAAGTCCAGGTTGATCAAGCCCGGGATAGTGACTACTTCAGAAATGGCCTGAACTCCCAATAGCAGGGCGTCGTCTGCCAGTCTGAAGGCACTGTCCACGCTGGTCTTAGCATCGCAGAGTTGAAGAAGGCGGTCATTCGGTATGATGATAAGAGTATCAACCTTGTTGGAGAGTTCAACCAGACCTTCCTCGGCTACCTGCGCTCTATGAGCCCCCTCGAAAGTGAAGGGCTTGGTCACCACCGCAATGGTGAGAGCACCAGACTGCTTAGCCACCTCAGCTACCACGGGAATGCCACCCGTGCCTGTGCCACCTCCCATGCCCGCGGCAATGAACACCATATCGGCACCTTGAACCAGGTCGTCGATTACGTCGCGGCTTTCTTCCGCCGCTTTGGTTCCAATCTTGTGATCGCCACCAGCACCCAATCCTCGGGTCAGTTTCTCACCCAGTTGAACCCGGGTAGGGGCTTCAGCCAGAGCCAGCGCCTGGCCATCGGTATTCATGGCTATGAAATCAACGCCTTTTATTCCTTCCCGGACCATACGGGTAATGGCATTGCTACCGGCGCCGCCAATGCCTATAGATTTGATTCTTGCTGGAGTTGGAGTATAAATTTGCTTTGCCATTCTAACCTCCTTT
>JBKHJJ010000051.1:0-9232 GCA_046538185.1 Dehalococcoidia bacterium | reverse complement strand
CCTTGTTCTAGTGCAAGAGCGATAGCCTTTACGTGGGGTGATGGCTGGTGATTGCTGGGGGCGCGGGGTCTATTGGCGGATCACTGGCAGCATTTCTGCGGTGTATTTGGTTCCTGCGGTAACGGCGTACGGTGTCACGGTGTACGCTAGGATATACAGCTAGGTGTCTGTATCTTGTGAGGCAAGGAATGCGCAATCGCTCTTGAGAGGGCAATCGCCGCATCTTGTCTTGCGTGCCCTGCAAATCAGAGCCCCCAGGTCTAGTAACGCCCAGTTGATCTTGTAGCTGCTGCTGCCGGCTGGCTCGATTAGCTGCCGCGCCTTCTCCCAGATTTCCGGACTCCTCCTGGCTTCGTATCGAGAGGGCTCTATGCCGTAGAGTCTGGTGATAATCCTGGCCACATTTGTGTCAACTATCGCCTCCGGCTTCCCATGGGCAAAGGACAGGATCGCACCGGCTGTGTATTGCCCGATGCCGGGGAGCTGGAGCAACTCCTCTCGGTCGTTGGGGATTGCTCCGTGATGTGAGTGTACAAGGGCCCGCGCTAGTCTTTTTAGCTGCTTTCCTCGCTGCGCAGAGAGCCCCAGAGGGGCAAGGACCTCCTGTAGTTCTTTGAGTGTGGCGCTATCTAGAGCAGACACATCGCCGTAGCGATCAAGGAAATGGGGCAGGAATTGATTGACTGCGTGGGCCGAGGTCTTCTTTAGGAGCATCTCCGCGATAAGAACCACAAACGGCTCCCTGTGGTTGCGCCAGACGAAGCTGCGGCCGTTCTTGTCAAACCAAGCCATTAGCCTTTTCGAGACTCTGGTACACATTACGTTAGAGGAAGCCGCTGCCAATCTATTTCGCCACTCAGTGGGAGCGTGCCTACGACCTACGGGTGGTGATCTCCTTGTCCCGCGATTGCAGGCTCTGTAGCCGCAGCATCGGTGTTGCTGGCTCTGGATATCAGGAATGATCTGATTGATCGCGCTGCCATCTTCGAGGCCAGGAAGGGCACGCCGTTTCCAAGAGATTGGAACATATCCGTGAGTGTCATGTACGGGGGAAGCTCAAACTGTGGCGGCAAAGACTGAATTGCCAGTGCTTCCGCTACGGATAGGCGTCGCGGTTTGTACGGGTGCAGATGTACCTCGTTGTGGCCGTAAGCGGCGGTGGGAGAATAGCGCCACCTGTGTAGGCGCTTGAAAGATTTCCTGTTTGTGTCGCCTTCGTCGATACTCAGGAAGCGAGCCAGCGCCGCCCTTGGTTTGAAATAGTGCCCGGCGTTTGGGTGGTTGGCGACGTCGTTCTTGCGGAACCAGTGTTCTACGGTCAATTCCAGAGGCACATTGGTGGGCGCAGGTAGCTCTGATGAGTCTCCAAACTTGGTTCTTTCCGGCCATGGGAGTCTGACCACTTCGCGCCATGAGTACTTGGCGTGTGTCGCCCAGTCAAATAGCTCCTCGGGTATGGTGTCGTGGTCGGCATCAATCTCCAGGCGCAAATCTTCCGACAGGCGACGAGTTATGCCAAAGAAAAAAACCCGTTGTCTATCCTGCGGCACACCATACTCGATAGAGTTGATAAGTCTTTCTGTGGTCAGGTAGCCGGAAAACTGTATCGCTCTCTTAAGCTCACTGTAGAATAGCTTGTGACGGTGGGTCGCCCATAGGCCCTTCACATTTTCGAAGAAGAAGAAATCTGGTTTGAACACTCGGATTAGGTCACAGTATGTCTGAGATAGGAAGCCATTCGCGCCATGTGCGCCTTTATTCTTGCCACCAATTGAGAAGTCTGGGCAGGGGGGACCGCCGATAAAGCCAACTATGCTGCCCCTCCCTCTTGCTGCTCTGATATGTTGCGTGAGGCGCTGCCTCTTTTTGCCACCGAGGAAATCGGCGACGTTGCTCTCGTCGTATCCATAGTCCGGCTCTTCTATGCTGAATCGTCTCCTGGTGAATTCGTAGGCATCGAGAAATGGCCGGTGAAATTCGTTAGCTAGAGCAATCCTAAAGCCTTCCTCCTGAAAGGCGAGATCCAATAAGCCCACGCCGGAGAAGAAGGAGAACAGAGCAATGTCCATAGGCATTCCTACGTCATTACGCAGCTGAGTAGCTACCCATGTTCAGCACACTGGTCCCAGCATCGAGGCTCCTGAGATGATCGGGGGTAGCTCCCACTATAGCGCCTTGAAACAACCGCTTCCCTCCAACTTGAATAGGTCCTTGCGGGTTGCGAGCACATAATGCAGCTGCCATTTGTTATACATCTTCATGTTGCGAGCTTTGAGGATGATCCGTTCAGCGGTATCCCAGTGTACGGCGACGCCGTGATTCTTTAGTGTGGCGTACGCATACCTTGCCAGCGTGTCCTCGTCTTTCTTAGACAACAACGGCTCTGGCGGATCACTCGTTGATTCCTTGCACGGCTGCTGCAGGGCCCATTCCAGGCCCCTAATAAGCTCGGGTATTTGATCCACGTTCAGGGTAACGCCTTTCCTTGTTGGTACCCAGTCGCCTTGTTTGTTCTTGGCGTAAATGCGTATATTTACGACATCGTAGCCGGCATACACGGATGGTGTTATGTGTACTACTTCCGATTTGTTCTTTTCGAATTTGTATTCGGCCATGCTTTATGCGGTCTCCTGCTCATCTTCCCTGCTGATCTTGATGATCGTCGCCATCAGTTCTTCGCATTTCTTATGCGCGTATGCTTTGTCTATCGCACCAACTAGCCCGTCAATAATGTCCATAGCTCCTTCTGACAGGATGAGGCCCGCAGTTTTGGTTAGGGTTCTTGGTTTTGTGCTACCTGTTGAAGAAACACATTTTACAATGGCCGGAATTACATCATCGTCGATCCTGGATGGGCTCGAAGCCGCATGCGCCGATTCAATAAGATCCCGCAGGAATTCCTCGGCATCTCTTGGTTGCAGAGCCGGGATCGCTATTGTCTGAGAGTCTGCCCTGTCTTCCAGCTCTGGGCTTAGGTAGTCGTGGATTTCCTTTTCGGACCCAAACTTGAAGGATAGTATCATGCTGATGCGTTTCGGGCAATTATTGAAAAATGTGTGCAGGCCGCCTCGTATCTTGTTTTGAATCTCACTTCGCAGTAGGCCGGCTCTCTGGAATTCGTCAATCATGATAAGTAGTCGGGGATGGCGGCTCGTAAGGAGTCTGCATATCCCGGATAGTGTATAGCACGCGTCATCGTCGTTTCTGATTCTATCCGGCAGCGAGGCGGAAATCAGTTCCTGTCGGCTGAGCGACTGGTCAGCAAGTATCCATTTCCTCGCTGTTTGCTTCATCGAGTCTGAGCCCATGGTCAGTGTTTTGAAGACTGTCGACAAGCTCTGAAGTCTGTCTCCCATAAAGGGGTTCGCGCTTGAGAAGACCTGAGAGTCCTTCGGCAATTTGGAGTATGTGTCCATTAGCTTCTGGACGGTGATGACGGGCAGGGCTGCTCTGTAAATATCGATGAAGGAACGTGCGTCCTTGGGGAGTGTGAAGTAGACTGGGTAGATTAGGTCGGCGTATCTGGATAGTGCCAGTTGCCTAAGATATAGAAGGGTGTGAGTTTTGCCCGCACCAAAGTCTGCCCACAGCAGATGTAATGACGAATCCTGGGTGCCGGTAAGACGGCGTAATAGCCTAGTTATCTGATTCAGCAATTCCCCTCTGTCTGCCCAAATTAGAGTGGCTTCCGGGTCGGGGATAACGCCGAAGGGCCAGTCCGTTAGCCCCAGAGCTGCGGCAAAAGCGGAAGACATTACTTCACTTCCCCAAACGATTCAGCGACAGAATACCTGTGGTTCCCGAAGTATGAGTGATAGTGCCTGATCTTGTCCTTGATCTTCTCAAGAAAGAATGTATGGTTCAGTTTGCATTCCTCACAGGTTCTGAATATTAACAGACCATTGAGGTCCAGGAACTCCTCACCCCTATCCCAAACATATAGCCCGTTCAATCTGAGGCGACTTGGAGTATGAATTCTCTCCACCTGAGCGAAGGGTGGGGGACCCACGAGGTAGCGAATATCGTACTCGATTGACTCAGTTGCGGGGTTTGCGGATTCGATGAGTATCAACGGTAGTTGCAGATGCTGGCAATTTGCCAGGACATCGTGTATTTCGTCTGAGTGCCGTAGATAGCGTGCCTGGTACGCTCCATCTGGAAGAGAGGCCGTGTGACCCCGATCCACGTTTCTGATGTTTATGAATTCCTGAAAAAATAGGCGCCCCGCGGCGGTCATTTTGCCGTTTGGCCTGATCATCGAGTACCGTAACGCGTTCGCTATTGTGCTGTGTGGGAATTCGCCGGAGCACAGAATCTCGCGCAGAATCTCACCCCAACGACCTAGGGACGGCGGTTGTGTGAACTCTGCGGCTAGATCATACGTGTGCCCTGCCGCTGTAGCGAGGCTAATTGCCATTGCCGCGCTATACTTGATGAAGGCCTCCCCGGCATCGATCAGACTAAAGTATCGTCCCATATGTAGCGATGCTCCTTTTTCCAGTGCGAGTGGCGTTGCCACCGGTTCCGGATATGCTACCGCAATTGGCGACGTCGTCATCTGTGAAGATAGACGGCCGACTGCAATCTCCAGGCTGGTAATACGGGATTCGATTGAGTTCAGTCTATCGTTCTCTGGCACTGTTTACGCCTCAAATCCACCGTGCGGTGTGACCCGCGGGCGTACTTCCGTGAATAGGGCACGCTGTGACTCGACGGCGGAGAGCAAGCACTGGCCAATCTCTAGTTCTCTTATTGCTTCTGCAATGCCTATGGTACGTCTTCCGACAGAGACGGATTCTGGCAAGGGGCTTTTTATGTTGTTCAGGACGTAATTAATGTCACTCTGCAGGGTTAGCGTGTGGACAACCAGGACGTCCACCTGTGACATTACCTTTGAGTCTATCGCTTGGGGCTGCTGGGTGCTGATTGCCATAGACAATCCGAAGTTACGTCCCTCCCTGACAAACCTGGTTAGTTCCCGGTTTGCCATGGTGGCAGTCCTAGAAGGCATAATATTCTGTGCCTCGTCCACGAATATCCATGTTTTGGGTATGTCTATCTGCATCGGACTTGCTGATGCGCCTCTTATCAGAGCATCTTTGGTAAGCTCCGAAGATTTCATGCGGAGCTCAAGCAATCTCCTCATAATCAAGAATGTAACTAGCGTTCTGAGGTCTTCCGGGGCATACCCGAGCAGGAATACTGAGACTTGGCCGGGAGTCAGCAGTTGCTGTAGGGGCGTACCTTGCGTGGAGAACAGCCCACACGAGTCGTACGATAGTAAGCGCTGACGCACTGCCCTGCGCGTATCGGGGTTGTACTCCCTTTGAATTTCGGTATCTTCGTTTATGCACGAAACTAGGTCCTGGATGGAGTGGTTGGGAACGGCCGATCTGTGCCTTGCTGCAGTACGCCATCCGGCGCTTGTGACTTTGCTGTGTGCTAGCCCGATCAACTGGCCCATCGGTTCCATCATGATGTCAACGTCCATTAGTAGGCCCCAGTCTTGCGGTGTCATTTCAGAGACCTGAATCTGAAAGGGAAGCGATCCCTCTGCCGTCGGTTTGGAACCTGCTAAATGCCAGAGATTTGCGCGTGCTGTGAGTATCGGGAGGTTCCATGAACGCGCCGCGCTGAGCTGTTCGATAGCTGCTTTCCCTTGCAGAGACTCCAGATTCAAACCCACCCATTGAAATAGGTTCAACGTATCAAGAACGAGCATCGCTCTGTCACCGTTGTTCACGCCTAAGACACAGGTGTCGTCAATCAGCGCAAGCCCTTCTAGCAACACCCCAAGCGTGTGTGTCTTACCTGAGCCTCGCTTGCCAACTATCGCTACAACATGTTCCTTACTGATATCAAGGCAAACAGACTTGGTCGGGCCGACTTCGGAAAGGCGTCCGAGCATAATGCGCTGGTGGGGCTCGAGGGCACCGACGTTAACTGCCCTACTACGGCTCGCCAACGGTGGCACTTGGAATCGTAACAAGTTCAGCTCCCAGGAAAGACTGTTTCCTCAATAATGCTAGGGTCGATTACTACGTGGGTAGTGGATTGGTTCCTCCTACGCCACCCTTCTATTGCTGCGCTGCTCATTGTTGCGAGTATGAAAGATGGGCTGGCGTGCTCCGGTTGCTCAGCGACGTGAGTAGAAATAGCATCTACTGCGTGGTCTGTGAACGGGAACAGCTCCTTTGAGACCGACAGATTCTCAGTTGCGATCGTATGTTCTGCTTTGTCCTGGTCTACCAGATAGGCCAGGACGTGCTTCACAAATTCCTTGGCGCTGTTGACTTGACTTACCATAGCGCCCAGGTCGATGTAGCCCTGATCATAGTCAACCCGTCTCATAAGGTCCTCGCGCAGGAAAAAGGGGGGGATTTCATGTTGTTCTGACTGTACTGCCAGTACTAGTCCCACATAGGTGTTGTTATTGTCGAGCAGCAATCTAAACATGTGCTGCAGTTCAACCTCTGCATCAGCGTTTGTGACAGAGCGCACCGCCTCGGCTTCATCTAGCAAGAAAACTATCTTCCGTCGATTGGCCCTATGATAGAGTACTCCCAGATTCAGGAGGCAGTCCACTAAATCCGTTGCCTCCCCTAGGTCTTTCTGTATGCCAAGCATTGTGGCCTGGTCCGGGGTATTCTTGCGTCCCTTAAGCCATTCCCAGGACAATTGGGATTGCTTTCCCCCGAACAGGAAGTTCCTGAAGATATTCGCCTGAGAGACCTTGAGGGTATCATCCCCGTAGAGGAGTATGTCTCTTTCAAGGAAGCCTCTTATCTTATCAGGACCCTCCACCTCGTCGGCGATTATCTCTACAGCGGATTGAATACGCTCCGGAGAGAGGGCATCCAGCAGTCTAGAATGTATCCTTATCCAGCGCTCTTTGGAGGTCAGCGGGGGCATAGCTAGATAGACTGGCTCAGTCAAATGCAGTTCGTTCTGACTGAGGCTGAACGCTATATTTGCTAGTGTGTGGGTCTTACCAGAGCCATACGCGCCGAACACGAAGAACTTCGGTACCCTGCGCGGCTGTTCAAAGTCGCTGTCGATCCTTCTGGTTATCCTCTGTTTGAGGGTGGTATCTCCGAAGTATACATCCCCGTCTCGCCAAGGGTCTATTGAGAATGACTCGTATTTGCGCAGGAAGTAGTAGTTCTTCAGCGATGTCAGTTCGTAAGTCATGGCAACCTCCTAGATGAGAATCTCTTAATGACCCGCGAGTCAGGCCGCGTTCTGAGATAATCCAGTCCGAATGAAGCAAGCTGCTTCACGATTTCCTCCCCACCTCCCTGGGCTAGTATGAGTAGCCCTATTTCATAGAGGGCTTCGGAGCCTGAGGTGAGGTTTGCCGAGCCCATTATGGCGAACCCGTAGGGATATGGAGCCATACATATATATAGCTTGGCGTGCAGATTGTTATTGTACACTATTTCTGTATAGGGGCACCTCATAAGAGCGTTGACTCCCTGAATATGTGTGGTATTCTGGGGTTGTCTGGTGAAAACGTATGTCGGAATCCTACACGCATCTATCGTAGCGACTATGCTTGTAAGAGGCCCTCTGCTACTATCACGGTAGCCAATCCATGGAGAGGCAATGATAATCTTATGTGCTTCTTTCCTGGATTGCCTCAGCCTTGTGGAAAAGGCATTCTGAATCCCATCACGGACCACCGCTGCTTTAACGGCCTTAACGGATCCGGTATTGTAGCCATTCATTGTATTCGTTCTCCATCGATCAGTGCGCTGATGAGGGTGGGATCGAATTTGACCAGGCTCAGATTTCCTTGCCTGTTCTTGGTGAAGCGGACACTTGTGCCATATTGTCCTGCGAATTCAAGTATTGCGTGTTGTACGTCTACTAACTCGAAGGTCCCGTGGCCGTCACCTATTGAGGATGCCACGGCGAGTATTGCCAAGTCTTCTATGGAGCAGTAGCCAATCCCTGACTTAAGACGGGTGTAGCTTCGAGCCAGGTAGCGGGGCAGGAATTCTAGCTTCTTTTCGTAGACTAGACCCAGTAGAGCCGCTGTGTTCATTGCCAGTGATGCATTTAGGAATTCGTCGAGCGAAGCGCTTTGGTTCAGATTGCCGATAAAACGGCGGGTGGTGTCAGTAGTCTCGTATATGCTGCTCTGTCTGTTGGGACGTTTGAGCAGGCCGCAGTCGACGAATGGTTCCAGACGCGGCACTATCGCTTGGTCACTTCTATTCCTGATTGCCTCTACGGCACTCTGCAGCTGGGCATCTAGTGACCTGTATGTAACACTCAAGCGCCGATTCTTTATTTCGTGCCTTAGCTCCTCAAATGACTCAAGCAGGTGTCCGCCGACGTCGCTCTTGCTCAGGGGAGTGGCCTGCCGTATCAGCCTTCTATAGAGTCGCTTTATGGTGTCGCCATCTGCGTCTAGCAGACTGTAGAGAAACAGATATTTCTCGCTTGGTGTCAGCAAATACGGGTTCCCTTCGGGCCTCCGGTCGCCGGCGGCATCGCTGGCGCCGCTATGTAGCGCAAGCAGGGCTCTGCCTCTCTCTGTCAGTGTGTAGTTCGCCTTTCTCAGCAATCCTAGTCTGACAGCCCAGGTCGGTATTTCGACGTATTCGGTATGAAGGTAATCGACGGACCTCGATTTGCCGGTGAGAGCGCCGGATTGCGAGGATAATCTGGGATCCGACAGATAGTATTGCTGCAACTCACATGAGTCCACGTCCTTGAGCCCGGTTTTACGACGATTTGAACGGTGGAAGTCCATGTATTCGAGCACCTCGCGGCGGCGGTCCTCTGGCATATCCGATATGGTTCTGGAGTGTGTTATCCTAGACTGAAAGCGGGCTGAAATGCCTTCAAGATTCATGCCATATGACGGGCTCGCTATTGCGCAAATCATCTTCAGGTGGCCGAGACGCTGCCATGATCTTCGTGCGTAGTCCAAACAGCGGATAGCGGGCCTTCGATAGGTGAACGGTAGCTTCCTTTCCATCGACTGAACCTTGGGAAATTGTAACACGAACCGGTTCCATTGGCATACTGGGAAAGGGCGGTCCGGCACGTGATCGCCGGACTGCGATCGTGAACGGGACAGCGTGGACTTCGAACGATTGCGGGGACCATGACGGGAATGATGGATGATGGGGGTTAGGGGAAGAGAGCTCGAGGAGGAGCGATTCGGCGTTTGGGGAAGACGAGTGGGCGGAGCCGGCGACGTAGCGGGAGGTGCAGGGAG
>JBKHJJ010000050.1:0-9342 GCA_046538185.1 Dehalococcoidia bacterium | reverse complement strand
CTCTCGGAGTGTCTCGTGAGACGGGTTATGAGCCAATCGGTTTTCTTCCAGCGCCTTATGCCAGATTCGGTCGGCAGTTATGACAAACTGTTCCAGCTCAAACATCGCTTTTACGCTCCTTGGGAGAAATGTGGTCGCGGTTTCTTGATTCCTCAGAAATCAGGGCCCGGTGCTGAGCATGACCCGATTGATCAGACCTCGCGAAACTCCCCTTCCACTGTGCCTTCTTCCCCTTCGCCAGGCCCCTGTTCACCAGGACCCGGCCCCTCGGGTGGCGGCTGCCCGGGTTCCTGGTAGACTGATTCTCCAATCTTCTGCATAGCCTGCGACAGCGCTTGCATAGCATTGCGAATGGCATTTACGTCCTGCCCTTGCAGAGCCGACTTTACGCTGGCTATCTTGGTATCTATTTCCTGCCTTACATCACCCGATATCTTGTCTCCGTGGTCACGCAAAGTCTTTTCTGCGGTGTAGGCCAAAGTATCAGCAGAATTCCGGACCTCTACTTCCTCTTTTCGTTTGGCATCCTCAGCAGCATGCTGCTGAGCCTCCTTCTGCATCTTCTCTACTTCATCTTTATTCAATCCGCTGGAAGCGGTGATGGTTATCTTCTGTTCCTTTCCTGTGCCTTTGTCGCGAGCGCTGACATTGAGGATGCCGTTAGCGTCTATGTCGAAAGTCACCTCAATCTGAGGCATACCTCGCGGGGCTGGCAGGATGCCGTCGAGCATGAAGCGACCCAGGGTTCGGTTATCGGCAGCCATTGGCCGTTCACCTTGAAGGACGTGTATCTCAACGCTCGGTTGGTTGTCACTGGCAGTGCTGAAGATCTGGCTCTTGGAAGTAGGTATAGTAGTGTTGCGAGGGATAAGCGGTGTAGCCACACCTCCCAGCGTTTCTATACCCAGCGTCAGTGGAGTCACGTCCAGAAGGAGGACTTCTCCAACTTCACCCTTAAGCACCCCAGCCTGAATGGCAGCACCCAAAGCTACCGCCTCATCGGGGTTGACTCCCTTGACAGGCTCTCTGCCAAAGAATTGCTTCAAGGTCTCCTGGACTTTGGGCATCCTTGTCTGACCGCCCACCAGTATCACATTATCGATCTGGCTCGCCGTAAGTCCGGCATCCTTCAGGGCCTGGCGACAAGGTCCTATGCTCCTTTCTATCAGATCCGCTGACAGTTGCTCGAGCTTGGCTCTAGTCAACGTCATACTCAGATGCTTGGGACCACTGGCATCGGCAGTGACAAATGGGAGACTTATCTCCGTTTGACCGACTGTGGACAGTTCCTTCTTTGCCTTTTCAGCAGCGTCCTTCAACCTCTGTAGTGCCATTTTGTCCTGCCTCAAATCGATGCCCTGCTCCTTCTTAAATTCATCGCACACCCAATCCATGATCCGCTGGTCGATGTCATCACCACCGAGATGAGTATCGCCGTTCGTCGACTTCACCTGGAAAGTACCTTCTCCTATGTCCAAGATGGAAATATCAAACGTTCCGCCACCCAGGTCATAGACGGCAATGGTCTGTTCCTGCGTCTTGTCCAATCCGTAAGCCAGCGACGACGCGGTGGGTTCGTTGATAATCCGTAGAACATTAAGCCCGGCTATGGTACCCGCATCTTTCGTGGCATTCCTCTGACTGTCATTGAAATAGGCGGGCACTGTAATCACCGCATCAGTGACCTTTTCTCCAAGATAAGCCTCAGCGTCAGTCCTCAATTTCTGCAATATCATGGCTGATATTTCCGGAGGGCTATATTCCTTGCCCCCCATCACCACCCGGCAATCGCCATTGGCGGCTTCGGTAATCTTGTACGGTAGACGCTTTATGTCCTCTTGAACGGTGGCATCCTTGAACTTACGCCCGATAAGACGTTTGATGCTAAATATCGTATTCTCGGGGTTGATTATCGCCTGGCGCTTCGCCAACTCACCCACTAGTCTCTCCCCATTCTTGCCTATGGCCACCATGGAAGGGACCAAGTTACCACCCTCGGCACTAGGTATAATCTTGGGGTCGCCTCCTTCTATCACGGCAACCGCGCTCAATGTAGTACCCAGGTCAATCCCTATAGCTCTAGCCATTTCTAGTCCTCCTTCTCGGTTGTCTTTTCTCTTTTCCTTCTTCTTCCTTTACCAACTATCACCAGGCTAGGACGAATTACCTTTTCCCTAAGCCTATAGCCTTTCTGTATTTCTTGAATAACCATCCCCTCCCACCCCTCTTGCTGCATTACAGCCTCGTGCAGGCGAGGATCAAAGGGTTGTCCCTCTGCCTGAATCTCGGTTAGGCCCTGCGTCTCCAGGATTGACTTCAGCTTATTATAAATAAGCCTGACACCTGCTGTCCAATTCGATGCATCTATTTCAGCAGGAACTGTGGCAAAAGCCCTCTCCAGGTCGTCCACGATAGGCAGCAGATTGTAGATAAGTGTGCTATTGGCAAACTCAATGTTCTCTCTTTTTTCCTGCTCGCTCCGTTGCTTATAATTAGCCAAATCTGCCTGGCTTCTTTGCCAGTTGGCAAAATATCTTTCTGCCTTCTCCTTTTCGTCAGCTATAGCCTGCCGTAGTGTCTCTACATCCTCGACTTCCTCAATTCCTGCTTCGGTTACCTCGTCACTCTCAGACAACAGTAGACCTCCTTCAAGCGTATTCCGCCGCGGCATCGTTAAGCAGTGCCGAGAGGCAATTCAGCGAAGAGATGGTTCTGGCATAGTCCATCCGTTTCGGCCCGATTACCCCTACAATACCACTGCCCTTATCAGGTACTCCATACTGGCTGGTTACTAGACTCAAGTCCTGCAAAGCTGGCTCCGGGTTTTCTTCGCCGATGAGTACCTTCACCTCTCCTTTCCTGAATCCCTGGGCGAAAATATTCCTGAGCCAACCCTCCCCTTCCAGTACTTCCATAATCCCGAGTACCCTGGGACTGTCGGCAAACTCCGGATGACTTAGTAGCAAACGTAGTCCTTCCAGATAGGGTTCACCATACTCCAGCTTATCCTCAGCAGCTATCATTTCTGCTAAGCATTCAGATATTTGCCTTTCTTCAGAAGAAAGGCCTTCCTTCTTGATCAGGATCTCATCGCTGGTCATCCCGGCGTAAGTGAAAGTAAGTTTGTTAGCTAACTGCGTTAGCTCATCCTGGCTGACTCTTCTGTTGAAAGACAGGACCTGCCGTCTTACTTTCGCTTCATACAAGACCACAATCAACAAAGTCATGAAATCCTGCAGGGCCACCAAATCGAGATGCTTGAAGCGGCAACGGACCGCTTTGGGCGAGGTTATTACCACCAGGTTGCTTACAAGGCGGGCCAGGAGCCCGGCTACTGTTCTTAGCCATTGCTCCAGTCCTTCTTTCACTTCCTGGGATATTTGGTAAGTCAGATACTCATCAACGGGAGGGAGTTCGATGTCTTCCCCTATGAGTTCCACGTAATACCGATAAGCTTTGTCGGTAGGCACACTCCCAGCCGAGTGGTGAGGATGAACGATATAGCCTTCTTTTTCCAGGTAAGCTGTATCGTTACGGATAGTAGCAGGGCTTACCTTCAAACCATACTTCTCCACAATAGCCTTTGAAGCTACCGGTACCGCTCCGGTGATATAGTCTTCAACTATCACTCTGAGGACCGTTTCTCTTCTGTGTCTTACGGCCATTTAGCACTCTTCCCCTTCAATTGCTAACTGGACTAATTTACCACTGCAGAGACGTTCTGTCAATGGAGTTTCTATAACCCATTCTGGTGGGTTTTGATTGTTGACAGAGAATTAAATATAATGAGATGCGAAACGCTACCGTTAGAGCACGGATGTAGAAACGCGCGAAGGCATTTCATTTGACACAACAGGATAAAAGGGTAGCTCAAATCCTGAGTCTGGAAGCAGAACGGCAAGCAAATACCATAAATCTCATTGCCTCCGAAAACCATGCCAGCCGGGCAGTGCTTGAGGCCCAGAGTTCGTTGCTGACCGATAAATACGCTGAGGGATATCCGGGGCGCCGCTACTATGGCGGTTGTGTTCATATAGACGAAATCGAAAACCTGGCCATTGGAAGGGCCAAAGAGCTATTCAAAGCAGAACACGCTAATGTTCAGCCTCATAGTGGAAGTCAAGCCAACATGGCAGCCTACTCCGCCGTATTGGAGCAGGGCGATACAGTTATGGGGATGAGCCTGAGCCACGGTGGGCATCTCAGTCATGGTTCTGAGGTAAATTTCTCTGGAAAATGCTACCACTTCGTTCCTTACGGTGTCGATTCCAAAACCGAGATGCTTGACTATAAGGAGATCGAAAGGTTAGCTTTGGAGCACAAACCCAAGTTGATAGTAGCCGGGGCCAGCAGCTACTCTCGCACTATTGATTTTGAGGCTCTTCGCTACATAGCTGACAAGGCGGGTGCCGCGCTGCTAGCTGACATAGCTCACATAGCGGGGATAATAGCCGCCGGGCTTCATCCTTCCTCCGTGTCCTGTGCTCAGATTAGTACTGCCACCACCCAGAAGACCCTCCGGGGACCCAGGGGTGGCTTCATTCTGTGTGATGGAGAGCTGGCTTCAGCTATCGACGCTGCAGTCTTCCCGGGGATGCAGGGTGGGCCTTGCATGCATACCATCGCTGCCAAGGCTGTGTGTTTCTTTGAAGCCATGCAACCCGAGTTCGTCGATTATCAGAAGTCAGTGCTGGAAAATGCTCGTGTCCTGGCTTCCGAACTCCAGAGATATGGTATGCGCATTGTTTCCGGGGGCACGGATAACCACCTTGTCCTGGTTGACCTTTCCTCGAAGCGTATAAGCGGCAGAGATGCTGAAGAAGCTCTACAGGCAGCAGGCATCTCGGTAAACAGAAATGCCATCCCTTTCGACCCCAAGCCGCCAGCGATCACAAGCGGCATCAGACTGGGCACAGCGGCGGTGACCACCAGGGGCTTCGGTGCAGAGACGATGAAGCGCATCGCTTCTCTCATTGTCAGAGCACTGTCCGCCTCCGCGGATAACCATGCCCGGGAACAGGTGCGCCGAGAAGTTCAGGAGATGTGCCAGCAGTTTCCTATCCCTGGGCTCGTGTCAGGCATCACTACTTAGCGCGTACCTGCGCCTGCTAACAGCCCGTCAAAAAAAGACGATTGTTTCATGTTATAATCAGGTTACTATTCGTACAACGAAGAGGTAATGATGGATGAACTAAAAGTGTTCAGCGGCACCGCTCACCCCACCCTGGCCAGAGCCGTCTGCAATTATCTGGGCATACCTCTGGGCGAGGCCGAAGTCTTCCAGTTCAGCAATGAGAATATTTTTGTACGTATCCTGGAGAACGTCCGGCAGCGAGACGTCTTTATCATTCAGCCTATTTGCTCTCCGGTGAACAAGAGCTTGGTGGAGTTGCTCATAATGCTTGACGCCTTCAGGCGAGCTTCGGCAGAGCGAATTACTGCTGTTGTTCCCTACTACGGCTATGGCCGCACTGATAAGAAGGACCAGCCGAGGGTTCCCATTACTGCCCGCTTGATTGCTGATCTCATGACCACCGCCGGGGCTAACAGGCTGCTCACTGTAGACCTCCATGCTCCTCAGATTCAGGGGTTCTTCACTATACCGGTGGATGAGCTAACCGCCTGGTCTATTTTGACCCAGCACTTTGGGGAGAAGGCCCTGGACAACCTGGTAGTGGTTGCTACAGATATCGGCATCTCCAAGGTAGCCCGCGATGTGGCCGCAAAGCTTGGAGCCGGTCTGGCAATCATCGAAAAGAGACGTATAGGGAATGTCGATGCCACTGAAACCCTTAACGTAATCGGGGAGGTCAAAGGCATGCGTGCCTTGACGGTTGACGATGAGATTGACACCGCCGGGTCTCTTGTTGGGGTGGTCGATGCTCTTCTGGAACGTGGAGTCAGTGAAGTGCATGCCTGCTGCACACATCCGGTTTTCTCAGGCCCTGCCATTCAGAGAATAGCCGCCAGTCCGGTCAAAGAAGTGGTCGTTACCGACACCATACCTGTCACTGGTGAAAGAAAGTTGGACAAGATTTCTGTTCTATCCATAGCTTCGCTCATCGGCGAAGCCATTCACCGTATCCATACCGGCTTATCTGTAGGAGCAATGTTTGAGTGACCGAGCGTCGGTTAACGCTTGGCTGACACTCAAGATGAGAGATGTTCAAACTATTCAGCGGCCTAATCGATTCCAACGAGAAAGAGCTGAAACGGCTCCAGCCGGTGGTGTCGCAGATAGGCTCTTTGGAGCCTCAGTACGAGGCACTCAGCGACGCCGAGCTCAGGGCTAGAACCGATGAGTTCAAGGCCCGGCTAGCCGAGGGCGAAAGCTTGGACGAGATCCTGCCCGAGGCTTATGCTGCCGTGAGGGAAGCAGCCAAGCGGACGATGGGGCAGCGGCATTTCGACGTCCAGCTAATGGGGGGTATGGTCCTACACCAGGGCAAGATAGCTGAGATGAAGACTGGCGAGGGAAAGACCCTGGTAGCTACGCTGCCCCTCTATCTGAATGCCCTTGCCGGGCAGGGCTGCCATCTGGTTACCGTTAATGATTATCTCGCCAGGCGTGACTGCCACTGGATGGGGCCTATTTACCACGCTCTGGGAATAAGCGTGGCCTGCATCAACGCTCAACAAGCTGCTGGCCAACCTGCTCCTTCATATATCTATGACCCTGAATATGAGTCGGAAGACCAGAAGTGGAGCTCTCTCCGGCCGGTTCCCCGTCGCCAGGCTTACCGGGCAGACATAACTTATGGCACCAACAACGAGTTCGGCTTCGATTACCTCAGAGATAATATGGTTCTGGACCTGTCCCAATGTGTACAGCGTCCCCTGCACTATGCCATCGTTGATGAGGTTGATAACATCCTCATCGATGAAGCCCGTACACCGCTCATTATCAGCGGGGCTGCCGAGGAAGCAACTCAGAGGTATTACACATTCGCCCAGCTGGTTTCTCGCCTTGACAGGAACGAAGACTACACCGTAGACGAACGCACCCGCACTGCCACCCTTACCGACATGGGCATCACCAGAGTAGAAAAGATGCTTAAGAAGGCGGGCCTGCTTAAGGGACCCGACCTTTATGACCCTTCCAACTACTTCCTCACTCAATATCTGGAAAGTGCCCTTAAGGCCCATGTCCTGTTCAAGAGGGACCGGGATTATGTCGTTAAGGACGGGCAGGTCATCATCGTGGACGAATTCACCGGCAGGTTGATGTTCGGCAGAAGATATTCCGAGGGGCTACATCAGGCCATCGAGGCCAAAGAGAGAGTAAAGATCCAACGGGAATCGGTTACTCTGGCCACCATCACCTTCCAGAATTATTTCCGCCTCTATCAGAAACTGGCCGGCATGACCGGAACCGCAGCCACGGAAGCCGAGGAGTTGTATAAGATTTACAAGCTCGAAGTGGTAGTCATACCCACGAACAAGCCATTGATTCGTACCGAATACCCCGACCAGATTTACAAGGACGAGAAAGCCAAATTCGCCGCCGTGGCCAGAGAAATCAGGCAATTGCATGACCAGACAAGGCCTGTCCTGATCGGCACGACCTCCATCGAGAAATCAGAACGTTTGTCTGACCTCCTGAACAGAAACGGTATACCCCATCAGGTGCTGAATGCCAAGCATCATGAAAAAGAGGCAGGCATAATCGCTGAAGCCGGCCAACTGGGGGCGGTAACTGTAGCCACCCACATGGCCGGGCGTGGTGTCGATATTATCCTGGGAGGCAATCCCCAGTCCGAGAAACGCGACCAGGCACAATGGCGGGAAGAACATGACAAGGTAGTCGAGCTTGGCGGACTTCACATCGTAGGCACGGAGCACCACGAGGCCAGGCGCATTGATAATCAGCTTCGGGGACGGGCAGGAAGGCAGGGAGATCCAGGCAGTTCCCGTTTCTATGCTTCACTGGAGGACGAGATTGTGCGCCGTTTCGGTGGCGATCGTGTGAAGGGGCTTATGCAGTGGGCGGGCATGGGTGAAGACACGCCCATCGAGCATCCAATAGTCAACAAGGCTATGGCCAATGCCCAGGTGCAGACCGAAGGCCATAATTTCAGCATCCGTAAACACCTGGTGGAGTATGACGATGTCATCAACAAACACCGCGAGGTAATCTACGCCGAGAGGAGAAAAATTCTCAGCGGAGCCGACCTTAAGGCAAATATCATGTCGATGGTCCGGGACGAAATCCAGGGTCTGGCAGCCAGGCATCTCGGCGACTCCCACCTGACTTCTTCTTTGACCAGAGAAGAAGAAGGCGGAGAGCAGTCCAGCCTATCCAGCTTACTCGAGGATCTATCCACTGTTTTTCCCCTGCCTCCGCAATTCAGGAGCGACGGACTTTCCCAGCTTGACCCCGTCGAAATCGCAGACAAGTTGAATGACTATGCGGTCGAGCTCTACGAACAGCGCGAGCAGGAGCTGGGTGCCGACAAGATGCGAATAGTGGAGAGACTGGTAATGCTGCAGGTCATCGACCGTTTATGGATGGAGCACCTTACTGCCATGGAGCATATGCGTCAGGGGATAGGCCTGCGAGCCATAGGTCAGGAAAACCCCCTTGTGGTATATAAGAGAGAAGGGCACGCTCTTTTCGATGCGCTCCTGGCCGGCATCCAGCACGATGTCGCCCGGAGCATCTATCATGTGGGGCTCACCAGGGAAACCCCCAAAAAGAAGGAGCCAGTTATGGCAACCAAAAGGGTTGGGCGCAACGACCCCTGCCCCTGCGGCTCGGGCAAGAAATACAAGCACTGCTGCGGGAGGTAGTGGGTCAGCAGTTCAACGCCAGGAGAGAACTAAACTCTATCCCGGACCTATCGAAAGCTTCCAGTTCCTCGAGTTTCAAATTGTCTGAGCTCGAAAGTGTCGATGTCGGTCTTCGAACTGTTGCGCTGGTCAGAAGGGCTTGCTAAAATAGCTCCGTTGCTGATAATCAGGTGTAGCCATGATAGACTCTCCGGTGCTGGTCCTGAACCAGAGTTATGAGCCCCTCAACCTGTGCCGCACGCGTCGGGCCGTAGTACTGGTTTTTCGCGGCAAGGCTGAAGTACTGGAAAACAGCAGAGGCGAGCTTCGCTCCGTTAGCCAGATGTTTCAGATACCTTCAGTGATTCGACTGGTCTATATGATCAGGCGTCCTCGCCACCAGAAGAAATTGAGCAGGCTCGAGGTATTTAATCGTGATCAGTACACCTGCCAGTACTGCGGCCAGCAAACGAAGGAATTAACCTTGGACCATGTCGTTCCACGGCGGCGGGGTGGTAAGCACACCTGGGACAATGTGGTTGGTGCCTGCATTCCCTGTAACAGGCGCAAAGG
>JBKHJJ010000049.1:0-9385 GCA_046538185.1 Dehalococcoidia bacterium | reverse complement strand
TACTTCGCCTTAGCCTATATCGCTCCTCTGGCAACAGCTATTCGCTACGGTGAGGAGTGGCAGATTTACCTGTATGCGCTGCTGATCACTCTCGCTATCGGGCTATTTCTTGAGTTCAGGTTCAGAACCGAAAGAGTAATAGAGCGCGCCGACGGTTTTACCATAGTAGCTTTCACCTGGCTTTTCATCCCCCTCCTCGGGACACTCCCTTACCTGTTTCTGGGGTTGGGTTTTCTGGACGCCTTTTTCGAGGCCATGTCCGGCTTCACTACCACTGGGGCCACGGTTCTCCAGCCTCTGGAAACACAGAGGTTTTTTCCACTGCCCTATAGCGCTCTCTTGTGGCGTAGTCTTACTCAATGGCTGGGTGGAATGGGGGTAATAGCTATTTTCGTTGCCGTTTTGCCCAGGCTGGGGGTAGGAGGTTCTCAGCTCTTCGACCGGGAGTTCCCTGGCCCGTTGCCCGAGAGGTTGCGCCCCCGATTCAGAACCACAGCGAGGATTCTCTGGGCAATCTATGCAGCTTTCACCGCCGTTGAGATAGCACTCCTGCGTTTCGTCGCCGGGCTTCCTTTCTTTGACTCAACCTGTATCTCCTTCTCAACACTCTCTACCGGCGGGTTTACCCCTACCTGGGAAAGTATCGGGGCTTACAATAACCCGTTGGCAGAATACATAATCATGGCCTTCATGTTCCTGGCCGGCATGAATTTCATAATTCACTATCAGGTGTCGCAGAGAAACTGGAAGATATTCAAAGACGACGAGTTGAGGCTCTACGTGATTATTCTGGCCGTCACCATCTCTCTGATAGTACTCTCCCAGGGCTTGAGCTCATACACGGAGGCCATTTTCCAGACAATCTCAATTATGACCACTACCGGCTTCGTTACTGATGATTTCGCATTCTGGCAATCCGGGGCCAGGATGCTGCTCCTTGCCTTGATGTTTATCGGGGCATGTGGCGGGTCGACTGGTGGGGGAATAAAGGTAGTGCGTGTCTTAACCTTAATGAAACATTCTCGGGTGATGATGACGCAGGCCATTTCTCCCAAGGTCATGATTCGATTGAAATATAATGGAAAGCCTCTCTCGGACGGGATAGTTCGAGACGTAATCTCTTTCCTCTTTTTCTACGTGCTTGTGGCTATTGTAGCTTCAGTGGTGCTCACCTTCCTGGGGCTCAATTTGGAGACAGCGGTTTCAGCAGTAGCCGCCACCCTGGGGAATGTGGGACCCGGCCTGGGCGGGGTGGGTGCCGCCTTGAACTATGCCTGGCTTCCAGGGCCAGCCAAGGTCATCTTGATTATGTGTATGTGGTTAGGTAGATTAGAATTGTTTACGGTCTTTATGATGTTCTCCCGTCGCTTCTGGCAGGGGTAGTCAAGCCGCAGTAGAAGTTCAAACGTGTTCTTAGCTATGGTTTGCCAGAGGTGTGTGGGTAGAGCTGCTTTTCAAGGAGAAAGAGGCACTCTGAGCGAGGTCACTTAGATGGCAACGTGTACCAGCAAGCAATCAAGGACTTGCAGGGAGAGTACCGAGAACCCCCCTTATCCAATCTTGCCCTCATTCCGGTGATTTGCTGTCAGATTTTCGTGCGCAAGAAAACTATGCTGCTCTTCTCACCAAGAAGAAGAGCGGCATCGAGATCAGCTCCATGACGACGGTAAACAGGATTATGTAGTTGATAGAAAACTCATATAGTAACCCCATCAAGGCAGCTCCCAACAACCAGCCCGCCCCATACGCGGTATTGAATATTCCATAGGCAAACCCTCTCCTGCCCACGGGTGTCAAGTCGGCGATGGCGGCACGCATAATCGTCTCCTGAATTCCCATCACGATACCCCATAATGCCATGCCGGTCAGCACAAGACCATAGCTGTGAGAAAAGGCAAGGAAGGGAATGGGCAAGGTTAGTAATGGGACTGCTAGTAGCGACATAAGCCCGATTCTGTCATACGTTTTGCCCGCGATAAGAGCGCCTACGGCATCCACGCCCATAGCAATCGCATACATTATGGGAATTTGAGCGTCCGGGATGATAGCCTGGACTTTAAGATGGTAGGAAATCAGCTGGAAATTGGCGAAACCGGCTACGGAACACAAAGTGAAAATGGTGTAGAGCCAGAAAACTCTGGGAAGTTTAACTTCAATATCTTGTCTGCTTGTTCCCTCTGGAGTCTCAAGTTTCTGTGGTATGGGGACTCTTTTCCTGGCCAGAGCCAGGACACCCAGGGTCAATATGGCAGGTATCCACAGTAGTGTGAAGCCCTCACGATAGCCAGCATCAGAAAGAAGAACGAAGGAAAATGCAATAGGACCGATGATAGCACCAATCTGGTCCAGCGCTTCGTGGACAGCAAACCCCCAACCCCTCCCTACCCCTTTTGCGGCATAGGAGAGTATGGTGTCTCTCGCCGGGTTTCTTATCGCTTTCCCCATCCGTTCCAGGATGATAAGCATGGCAGCAAGCTGCCAGTAGCCGGCAAATGCCAGTAAGGGAACACAGATGAGCAGTCCATAACCGATGAAAGTAAAAAGCCAATACGCCCCGGTGCGATCGGTGAGATAGCCGGAAGCCAGACGGAGACCATAGCCCGCGAATTCGCCGATGCCGGCTACTATACTTACAGCACTAGCGCTCGCCCCGAGCGTAGCTAGATAAGGGCCGACAACACTCCTTGCTCCTTCGTAGGTTACGTCCCCGAATAGGCTGACAATACCCAGCAGAACGACGACGTGCATGGCAGGCCCCTCTGTGCCTTTAGACTGCTGTTTGGGTAGCTATCTTGCTTTGGCATCATTTTGTGGGAATCACCAAGCCGCAGGAATTGTCCCGGCTATTATGAGAGCCAGTAAGCAGTCCAGATAGAACCCAGCAGTTATTCTTATAATTTCTACATTTGTGCCCTTAGCTTTCGGTACGTGGCAGTCAAGGCTTCCGGCAGGACTTTCGTGTCAGACAGCACGGGCATGAAGTTCGTGTCGCCTCCCCATCTGGGCACCACATGAGTATGCAGGTGCTCCGCTATCCCCGCTCCGGCAACTCTCCCTAGATTCAGACCGACGTTGAAACCGGTCGGCTTCATCGTCTCTCTCAGTAACTCCAAGCCTTTCTTGAGGATGTCAAAGTGCTCCGCTGCTTCCACGTCCTTCAAATCCTGGAGATTTGCAATATGTCGATAGGGGGCAACCATAAAATGCCCCGTGTTGTAGGGATAAGCGTTCAGGATGATGAAATTGTGCCGACCGCGATAAAGGATAAGATTTGCCTCGTCGTTATTCTCCTTCGGCTTCTGGCAAAGAATACAGCCGCTTTCTGTGGCTCTTTCTACATACTCTATCCGCCACGGTGCCCAAAGGTATTCCATCGAACCTATATGATATGCCGATTCCGGCCTGAGTGCAACGGCGTTCCTGATTTGGCGTGAGGAGCCTTGGACGTGGAGAGACGAATTGACTATAGGAACTAGCGAGGAATAAAATACTTCGAGGCCAAAATGCTGGAAGTCTTAACCCAGAAGTTGACCGACGTATTTCGTAAGCTTGGCGGCAAGGGCAAGCTCAGCGAAGCGGACATCGACGATGCCTTACGCCAGGTACGAATGGCGCTTCTGGAAGCAGATGTCAACTTTAGGGTGGTCAAGGAATTCTTGTCCAGGGTGCGGGAGCGTGCCCTCGGCTCCGAAGTAATGCGCAGCCTGACACCGGCTCAGCAGATCATCAAGATTGTCAACGAGGAGTTGATTGCTATCTTAGGTGGAGAGCCGGGGCAATTGGCTTCGCCCTCCCATGCTCCGGCAGTCGCTTTGCTGGTGGGGTTGCAGGGCTCCGGTAAGACGACTACCGCCGTGAAGTTGGCTCTTCACCTCAAGCATAGCGGACAGCGTCCCTTGCTGGTGGCTGCCGACACCCGCCGACCGGCTGCCATTGAACAGCTCAGAGTACTGGCCGAACAGAATGACATTCCCGTCTATGCCGAGAACGCCAGCACATCCCCACCGACAATTTGCCAGCATGCACTGGAACAGGCCAGGAATAGAGGACTGACCTGGGTCGTAGTAGATACTCAGGGGCGACTGCACATCGATGAAGCCATGATGCACGAATTAGCTGAAATGAAGTCTGTGCTTAAGCCCTCAGAGGTATTGCTTACCGCAGATGCTATGATCGGGCAGGATGCAGTGAGAGTGGCTCAGGACTTCCACAGCCGGGTCGGGCTCACGGGCCTCATCTTGACGAAGATGGACGGAGATGCGCGAGGGGGGGCCGCTCTTTCTATCAGGGCGGTCACCGGGGTGCCCATAAAATATCTGGGCACGGGTGAGAAGATGGATGGTCTGGAAGTTTTCCATCCCGACCGTCTAGCGTCGCGCATTCTGGGTATGGGCGACATGCTCACTTTCATCGAGCGCGCCGAGAAGGCTTACGACCAGCAACAAGTAAAGACTCTGGAAGAAAAGATGCGGAGCGGAGGTTTTGACCTTGAGGACCTCTTGAGCCAAATGCGTCAAATCTACAAGATGGGTTCGTTGGGGCGACTGGCCGAAATGATACCGGGCTTCTCCAAACTCAGTTCTCGTCTGCCAGACGCAGAGGGAGAGAAGCAGCTAAGAAAGATAGAAGCCATTATACTCTCTATGACTTATGAGGAAAGACGGAATCCAGCTATTATCGACGGCAAACGGCGAAGTCGAATTGCACGAGGAAGCGGCACCACATCCAGAGATGTTAATCAGCTTCTGAACCAGTTTCGAGAGATGCAGAAACTGACCAAGTCACTGACACGAGGCAGGCTGCCTGCCAACATAAGTGGTATGTTTGACCTGCCCTCCAGATGATCAGTCCAGATAGCCTTTGAGTTTTCGGCTACGGGTGGGGTGACGCAGCTTGCGTAGAGCTTTACCCTCAATCTGCCGTATTCGTTCTCGAGTAACGTTGAACTCTCTGCCCACTTCCTCCAGTGTCCGAGTGTGTCCGTCTTTGAGCCCGAATCTAAGCTGCAGTACCTTCTTTTCCCGCTCCGTAAGCTCATCAAGCACCCGGTCTATTTGTTCCTTTAGTAGCTGCCGTGAAGTAGCCTCGGTGGGCGCTAGACTGCCGTGATCTTCAACAAAGTCACCTAGCCGGCTGTCGGCATCTTCACCAATGGGCGTGTCCAGAGATATTGGCTCGCGGAAGAATAAGGCCATGACCCCTTCTACCTTTTCCGCGGACATATTCAGGCGGCCGCCGATCTCGTCGTAACTCGGTTCGCGTCCAAGCTCTTGAATCAACTGTCGCGTTGCCCGCAACAGCTTGTTGATTGTCTCTACCATGTGCACTGGAATACGTATGGTACGGGATTGGTCAGCTATGGAACGGCTGATGCCCTGTCTGATCCACCAGGTGGCATAGGTACTGAACTTATAGCCCTTTCTATACTGAAACTTGTCTACCGCGCGGATAAGGCCAATATTGCCTTCCTGGATAAGCTCAAGAAGGGACATGCCATGACCGATGTATTTCTTAGCTATGCTCACCACCAGGCGCAGATTCGCCTCGGTGAGATGTCTTTCCGACGCCTTTGCTTCAGCTTTGATCTGTTCAAAATAGGCTTCGAATTCAATACTGTGAGACACGAGTTGAGACAGGAAATTGCTGCTAGTCAGGAGACTTCTTAATTTAGACCACGAAGTATTTTCTCTAGCCAGGATCTGTGACAATTGCGGAGGTAGAAGTTGACTACTTATGGACATGCTTATTACGGCTTCTTCAGCAGCAGTCGTCCCCTTATCTATCCCTTTAGCAACCGCAGCTATGAGCGATGTGTCTATGACGTCGTCAATGGCAGACCGAAACCTGGGATCTTTAATCGTCTCGACTACATTCTCGGCGGCACCGATGCCGATGTACTCTGCCACAACCTGAACCGCAGGGTATGCTCTCGACAGCTGAGAGAGTACCTGGACCGCCATCTCAACTGGTGAAGGGGTCTTCTTGTATCTCCTGAAATGGTTGTCCTCGATTCTTTCCAGGCATCTGCCCAGCTCTATCTTCCGGCATAACAACTTTTCTTCATGAACATTTAGAAGAGGTACTCTGCCGATTTCCTGAAGATACATGCGTGCCGAATCATCGGTTACCTCGAACTCTCCCAGTGGTGTAGGAGGCTTGACTTCTTCAGGTTCCTCGGGGAAGAGCTCCTCTGCTCCCTCTTTCTCTTCACCATCCTCCCCCAAGGTACTGGAGTCTTCAACTTCCACTTCGTCGCCCAGTAAGCCCTCAGCCAGTACTTCATCACCGTCTAGGTTGACGTTTTCTCTTTTTATTGAATCCACTGCTTTTTCCCTTTCCTAACGAAAACATCCTGGAGTCGCTGCCCGGAGTCTATTCCTCGCTCCTCCAGTCTGAACAACTCTGCACTTACCCCACCCTTTTCCCTCTCAAGCTCAAGCGTTGCCCCCTTCTCAGTTTCCAGTTTGCGTGATAGCTTTTCCTGAAGACGGAGGATGGTATTGACGAGATCAATTTGACGCGTTCGCTCGCTTTCCCGCACGGCAGGCGGGAACTTTATGTTGACCACATAGTATAAATGTTCTAACAGGTTGGTGTCAAGTTTCGTTTCAAGATCGGCCATACCAAGGGAGTTTCGCCATTCTATAAACACCTCCCGGTTTTCCGTGCATTCGAAGTGTTCTGGAGATAGATCTTGAGCCGAAGGGCGAAGCTCAGGATATTGAACAAGAAGCGCCAGGCAGTACTCCTCGATAGGGCTGGACACTAGCCGGCGGGCCACGGGATATTGTTCTGTCAACTTGCCGGGCCGAGGCCTCTGGATGCCGGTCCTTAGCTTCTGGAGGGCAGCTTCCAGTTCCGACGTTTTAATTCTCAATGCACGGGCCAGTTTTTCCACATAGTGGAATCTCTGTACAGGATCCCTAATCTCATAAATGGATGGCAGAAGCTTCTGTACAGCCAGAGACTTGTCCTTGACCTTATTGACATCCATCTTGCTCAACACCGATTCAAAGGCGAAATCCAGAATCGGCATAGCTCGTTCTACCAGTCCCTGCCAGAGAGCCGGGTCCTCCCGTATTACTTCGTCCGGGTCCTTGCCTGACGGCAACAGGATCACGTTCGCTTCAGTATTGGAGTGAGCTAATATAGCCTTACTTCGTAAGGTAGCTTCCTCTCCGGCAACATCGGCATCAAGCGCCAGGGTTATATTACCGGTTAGCCTCTTGATAAGTCCTACCTGTTTTTCGGTCAGAGAGGTCCCCATCGAGCCCACCACATTTTGCCAGCCGTGCTGATGGGCAGCAAGAACATCCGTATAACCTTCTACGATTATGGCCAGGTTTCTTTTTCCGATGCCAGATTTCGCCTTGTCAATGCCATACACGCTGCTGCTTTTGTCGAAAATCAGCGTTTGCGGCGAGTTGACGTATTTGGTCGAGGAATCATCCAGAGCCCTGGCCCCAAAACCGGTGACTCGGCCCTGAATATCACATATAGGAAACATGAGCCGGTTGCGGAATCGATCGTAATTGCCTACGCCCTCTTTCTCGACCAGCAGACCTGCTTCCACCAGTTCCTCTTCTTTGTAGCCTTTGTTCAGCAGGTACTTCTTAATCGTTTCCCAAGTATCCGGGCTGTAGCCCAGACGGAACTCTTTAGTCGTTTCGGGTGTGACTTCTCTTCCTGCCAAATAGCTGCTAGCAGCTTCACCCGCCTTAGTGCTGGAAAGCAAATGATGGTAGTATTCAGCAGCTGCTTCATTTATCTGGAACAACCTCTGTTTCTTTTCATCCTCTGCCCTGTACGCTGCCTCAGGCGCCCTCACAGTCACGCCTGCCCTCTGAGCCAGAAGGCGGAGAGCATCGCCGAAATCAACACCCTCCTTTTTCATGACAAAAGAGAAAATATCGCCCCCGGTTCCACAGGCACCGAAGCAGTGCCAGGTCTGCTGCTCAGGAAATACGAAGAACGAAGCGTGTTTCTCACTGTGGAAGGGACATAAGCCCTTGAAGTTGCGCCCCGTTTTTTGCAGGGTGACATACTCAGAGACCAGCTCCACTATGTCCACCCTCTGCTTGACTTCTCTGATTACGCTCATCGGGATATTTCTTCAGCCAATCTTAGCGCATACTGGTCGGTCATCCCAGCAATGTAGTCAACTACCTTTCGCTCTCTATCGTCCGATGCGCAGACGAATTCCGCGGGTAGTCTGTCCTCATGCTCCAAGAAATAAGAATACAATTGATGCAACACCCTGCGCGCCTTCACCGCCCCATCTCCCGATAAGCTGCCATTGTATACCTTCTCAAATAGGAACTGACGCAGCATGTTGGTCGCTTCGAGGACTTTCGGGCTCATGCCTATAGCTGGCTTGGGCAAGTCGTCATAACCGCTGACGGGCCACGAGCACTCTATGACGTCACAGACGAGCGTATTGATTCGCTGTGAATGCGTATGCCCCAGAGTTGTGGTTACCGGATGGGGCAAATCATCCTGGGAGATAATGCCGGCTCTGACGGCATCCTCGACATCGTGGTTAACGTAGGCCACGATATCGGCTATCTTGCATATTTGGCCTTCCAGAGTATTGGCGTCGCCCCACCCTTCTCCGAGAATCTCAGCTTGCCCTTTGGAGTGGTTAAGGATGCCATCCCGCACTTCCCAGGTCAGATTCAGCCCTCGCCCCTCTCTTTCCAGCACGTCCACAACACGCAGGCTCTGCTCGTTGTGCCTGAAGCCCATGCGGTACAATTGATTCAGGACCTCCTCGCCTATGTGACCAAAAGGCGTGTGACCGAGATCATGTCCCAGAGCGATAGCCTCGGTAAGATCCTCGTTGAGATTTAGAGCTCGAGCTATGGTCCTGCCTATCTGTGCTACCTCCAGAGTATGAGTCAACCTAGTGACATAGTGGTCACCTAGGGGGGCAATAAAAACCTGTGTCTTATGTTTCAGCCGGCGGAAGGCCTTGGAATGAATAATACGGTCACGGTCACGTTGAAAACTGGTTCTTATCGGGCATGGCTCTTCAGCCCTCAGCCGGCCACGGCTAAACTTGCTCTTAGCGGCGTAAGGAGAAAGGGCCTCCTCCCTCTTCTCCGTCTGTTCACGTATATTGATTCCAATAACCATGGATTCACTTGTAACCATGGCGAGCCGATACAAAATCCTTACTTCGTCTCAGCAGTATCCCGATGCCTCACCCGTCTGTTTTCTTCTTCTTTCTTGCCTTAATCTTCTGTTCCAGCTCCGCAACACTCAGCCTCGTTGACAATACCACATCCGGGTTCAAAGACATTGAATCTATGCCGCATTCAACTAAATAGTCGGCAAATTCAGGAAAATCACTCGGCGCCTGACCGCATATGCCTATCTTCCTCCG
>JBKHJJ010000048.1:0-9724 GCA_046538185.1 Dehalococcoidia bacterium | reverse complement strand
ATATTGGCTTGCTCTATGAAATTGCGGTTGCTCATGGTTAGATAGCCTACAGGAGCATGATCATACAAATCCAGGTACTTGTCCCTTGCTTCTCTGGCCTTTCCCTCGGCCTCACGCAATTCGTCAGCCTGCGCCTGCAGTGCGATCTGATGTGTTTTCATCTCTTCTACCAACTCTTCGCGTTCCTCCAGGAGAGCTTCGAGGCCTTCACGTTGCTTTCCTATATTCTCCTCAGCTTCCTTGAGCCGAAGCATGAGCACATTCTCCGAACCGATAATAGCATCGACCTCCTGGTTTTGGAGAGCCTTGAAGATTTCCTCGAGCTCTGTCAGTCGCCGCGTAAGTTCCTCATGAGTGGGTTCACTCTTCATGTTCACTCCTTAAACCAAGGGCTGAGACAACCTTTTCTTTATCACTCAGATTACCAACTACCGAAGTCCGGGGTTCAGGCGAAACACGAGTCAGCGTGGGTGTTACGAATATCTTTTCTCTCATGGCTACAGCATAGTCCACAAGGATGTCCACTTCTTCAATTTCATATTGACCCTTCACGTATTCATCACAAAGCTTCTTAAGATTCTCCCGGGCAATCCGAGAGTTTTGCTCATTATCGGCTACATAGAGCTTGAGGATATAGACCTCTCCGTTATGCTTGACCTGCCTCGCGCTTTTCGTCTGTCTCACTTGCCGGAACTCCCTCTTCCTACGCGCTTTCTGGAGGCGTCCCTTTGTGCAAGCTCAATGCCGCGATCGGTTATACAGAAGTCATTATAGCTGTTCGAATGCTTTGAGCCCCGCGATTTAATCACCACAAGATTTCTTTGAATGGCATCATGGATTTCTACAAAACGAAGCCATAGGATAGTGTCTATAATAGAAGAGATGCCGAGGCCGCTTATTGCCTGACGGTCATCACTTCCTCCGGTACTTTGACTTATCAGTATTACGGTCACTCCCCGGTCTTTGCACCGGTTAACCAGGCGCATAGCAAACTCAAAGGCAGCCCGCGATGAGCCCATCCGCACAAAGGCCGAAACAGCATCTACAATAACATGATCTGGCTGAAACTGCTCGATTGCTGTAAAGGTGCGGACCAGGTGCTTTTCCGTTCCGAAAGCTTCCGGCATAGCGGTAACCACTCTTAGTCTCCCGGCCTCGATTGCCGGTCGCAAATCAATCCCCGGGCTCAGCATGTTTTCTACCATGGACTCTTGCGATTCTTCAAAGCCGATGAAAAGCACTTTCTCGCCCCGGTCACAAGCAGCCCTGACAAAGGTGTTGGCAATGGTTGTCTTTCCAGTTCCCGAATAACCCGCGATCAGAATGCTTGAACCCTTTCGGTACCCACCCCCCAGAAGCAGGTCAATCTCGGCATTACCGCTCGTTACGTGAGCACCCAAAGGCTTGTGCTGCAGCCCGAATTCGGAGATAGGGATGATATTAATCCCACCCGGTTGAATGACAAAGGGGTAAGCATTCCTGCCAAAATCAGAGCCCCGATACTTGAGGATTTGAAGCTCCCGGGTTGCCACCCATTCTCCGGGGTGTTGGATAAGCCTGACAACGCAGTCTGCCATGTACTCCAGAAACTCGTATCTTCCTGCCCTGCTATTACCGTTGACAGCTTTGACTGTCAGGATGGCTGTCATCTGGTAAGAGAGCAGCCACTCATGTAGAGTGTGCATCTCACCTCGCTCCCGCCCCGGGTCATCATAAAGGCGCAAAAGCACATCCACAGCATCGAATACTATGCGTTTTGCTTCGAGTCGTCTTGACTGTCCATCGATGATACTCAGAAGGCCCTTGATATTAAAGTCACCCGAAACTACGGTTCCCGGGTCCAGACGGGCTTCGATAATACTCAGTTTGCCGCTCTGTTCCAGGGCCTCAAGATCCCAGCCAAGTGTCAGAGCATTACGCCGCACGGCCTGGCCTTGCTCTTCGAACGTCACGAAAATGCCGGCCCGGTCAGCCAGCGCTCCCCGGTGAAGAAACTCAAGCCCGAATATGCTCTTGCCTGTGCCTGGTCCTCCCTCGACAAGGGTGGTCCGCCCTGCCGGCAGCCCCCCATGAAGTATCTCGTCGAAACCGGAGATGTACGAGGCTGCCTTTTCCAGCTCCTGGATTTTCCTGGCTGTACTCACTCTACGACCCAATATTTGACCTCCTTGCACCCAATTGTCTTCCTCTGGAGCATAGCCGTCAACTACGTGCATGTGCGTCGTGTCCGGTCACATCCTCCATGCCCAGCAATATCTTAAGGACTGCCATCGATTCCTCGTTCCCATCGATTGCTCAACCGATACTACTATGTATCTTCCCCTGCCCCTGTTTCTGAAACGTTCGCCTTGCGGAGCGAGTCCAGTATCCAGATGCGAGCCAGTGTTGACGGGGTTATTCCGAACTCACTGGCCTCCTTACGTATTTGCACCCATTTGTCCGCAGGTAGACGGACGGTGATGACCTTATCAAGGCGTCTCTCTCCCGTGAAACGCACTACCTCAACATGGTCTTGTTTCGCGTTCCTCGACCCCATCTGTCCGAGTTTCCTTTCCATACTGGTCCCGTTGCACTCCACCTCCCATAAGAGTAGTGATACTGAGCAGTGTATACCGTGGTAACCACCGTGTCAATGACTCTTCCTCGCCCCAAAATCCGTACCGCATATCAGACAGTGACTGATTAACTAGCGCGCTGGCCCGTGTCATCCACAGTCACCTCCTATGATCCAATGCCCGCCAGGGGCTCACACCAAACCAATGCCATTCAGATCTTCGCTATCTGGCACGTACGCTTCACTGCAATATATTCTCCACCCACAAGAATTGACAGTTGGCAACAAACCTATACATGAGGCAAGAACCCAACTAACATGATCGGGAAAGCTAGAATATCGGAATTTCCATGAGGTATTACCAGGGTTTTTGTCAGATTACGATACTGCTATCCCCGGGAAAGCGATAGGGGATTCCGCTACCACCTGGACAACCAGCCGCTACGCTCTAGAAGGCTTCCTGTTTCCCCGAGTATTTCTCCCTCAGCTTCGGCTTCTCTATCTTGCCAGTGGGATTCCGCGGCACCGTGTCGAAAATAATTCGCCTTGGCCACTTGTACTTCGGTAAACGGGGCTGATAGAACTCCTTCACCTCGTCTTCAGTCAAACTCATCCCGGGCCTGGCATCAATGACAGCCGCAACTACTTCGCCCAGTCTTTCATCTGGCATCCCAATCATTGCTACATCGTGGATCTTGGGGTGGCCTCGAAACACTTCCTCTATCTCAGCAGGGAAAATGTTCTCCCCACCGCTTATGATGACGTCCTTCTTCCTGTCGACAAGATAAATGAAACCATCGCTATCCATTCTGGCCATATCCCCGGTATGCAGCCACCCCCCTCTCAGGGCTTCCGCAGTTTTCTCCGGGTTCTTGTAGTACCCCTTCATCACCCCATTGCCCTGAATCAGCAGCTCTCCAACCTCGCCTTGAGCCACATCCTCATCCTTCTCATTTGCGATCCGTGCTTCCCAGTTTAAACCGGGTTTGCCGATAGCGCCAATCTTATGCTCGTTTCCGTAGCCCAGGCGAACACATCCCGGTCCGGTAGACTCACTCAAGCCAAAATCGGTTTCGTATAGCATGTCGGGGAAGTACTCTTTCCATCGCTTAACCAGGCTAGCAGGCACTGGCTGTGCCCCCATGTGAACACGACGGCAGCACCTCAGGTTGTCATAGTCCTCTTTTCTCAGCTCTCGCCGATCTAACGCCCCGAGGATGTCCTGTGCCCAGGGCACTAGCAGGAATATCTTGGTTACCTTCTCTTCATATATGGCTTCGAACATACTTTGAGGGTTCACCTCGGTTAACAGCGTTCCTCGAGCGCCCACAATCAGGTTCCCAAACCAGTGTATCTTAGCGAGGTGATACAGGGGAGGACAGATCAAAAAGTTATCATCGTGCTCCGTTTGATGCTCGAATGCCTGGACTGTGGCCCCCCACTCCAGGTTCTTGTGTGTAAGAAGTATCGGTTTAGGTGGCCCCGTAGTGCCGGATGTGAAGTACAGTGCGGCTTCGTCCTCGTCCCTTATCTCAACCTCTGGCAGACTGGCCGAGGCCCCGGTCAACATGTCTTCCAGATGTTCCATCCCCTGCGATGTGTCGTCACCTACAAAGATATAGTGCTCTATTGTCGGCAAATGCGAACGAGTAGCCTCCACCCTTTCAGCAAACTGTTCGCCCAGAATCATTATCTTAGCTTCCACTATGTCCACACAGTATTTCAGGTCTCTGCCATCAAACCTGAAATTGAGGGGCACCGCCCACGCCCCGGTGCGGATAATGCCGAAATAGGCCTCGAGCCAGTCAATGGAATTCATCATCCAGTGCACCACACGGTCACCTTTCCGTACCCCCCTCTCTATTAGCACATTGGCTACTTTGTTCACCCTGTGATCGAAGTCCTTCCAGGTGATCTGCCTTCTGAATCCCTTGCTCGGTATCAGTTCGACAAGGGCAATATCGTTCGGGTACATGCGGGCGTTTCTGGCTATCATTTCAGCGACAGTCATTGCAGCTACCGGTTTCCTTTACTCAGAATCCAGATGCATTTTTATCCCAATCTCGGGGGTCTGTCAACTACAATTACCGGAACAATGCACCTGCCAGAAAAAGACCATGGCTCAAGCGTTTTGGTAAACGCATCATGATGCTAAAATTGGTTGTATGCCGGCAAATCTACCTCCACAGTACTTCGAGGCCGAGAAAAGGTACAGGGCGGCCAGGGACCCCGAGGAAAAAATCGCAGCCCTGCGAACCATGCTTGCCATTATGCCCAGACACAAGGGTACTGACAAGCTTCACGCTGACCTGAGACGCAAGATCGCGAAGTTTTCACAGGAGGCAGAGAGGAAGTACGCTACAGCCAGAAGAACGGGTTTCTACATTCAACGTGAAGGCGCCGGGCAGGTCATGTTAGTAGGTCCGGCCAACGCGGGCAAATCACAGCTTCTGGCAGCCCTGACCGAGGCCGTTCCCGAGATAGCTGAATATCCTTTCACTACCCAAACCCCAGTGCCGGGCATGATGAAGTTCGAAGATGTCCAGGTACAACTCGTGGACACACCACCCATCGGACATAAGGAAGTGCGGATACTGCTGGCCAACACACTCAGGAACGCTGATTTGATCGCTATTGTAATAGATCTATCTCTGGAGCCGATAGGTCAGGTGGAGGCAACTCTTCAAGGGTTAAAAGAGGCCAGAATAGAACCTTCGATGGATGGTGCTACACCGATAAGCCTTGGCACTTATCCCAGGACAATGCTGATAGTCGGGAACAAGAACGACCTGACACGTGCGAAAGAGAATTGGGCTATCCTGCGTTCGCGATATGCTGAACTGTTTCCCCTGGTTTCCGTTTCGGCTGCAGAGCGTCGCGGCCTGGAGGACCTGAAAACAGCGGTTTACCACGCCTTGAGCATTATCCGGGTCTACACCAAGAGTCCTGGCAACAAGGCCGACCTGAGCGACCCCATGATATTGGAGAAGGGCAGCACCATGGAGCAAGCTGCTGAAAGCCTCCATAAAGACTTCCGTCGCAATCTCAAGTATGCCATCGTCTGGGGCTCAGGCAAGTATAATGGACAGAGAGTTAGCAAGGCCCATATACTTCAAGACGGCGATATAATCGAGTTTCATATCTAGACTCAAGCAGGTATTCTTGTGAGCCCACGTCATTTCTAGCTTCAAAACCATCAATTCCAGTCGAAATCCCGAGCAGTCGCATGGACGGACAGGGATAGCCCCAATCAGGGCGCTGTAACCAATTACAGCCGTGCTGGATCTGTACCTCAGGCACCTCGACTCAAAGACCCTGATGCCGGTTTCGAGTCAGGGTATTGACTTCAGCGTTCCTACTTAATCATAATAGAAACATTGGTATCGTATCGCGCAAAGGAGGTAGAGGACTATCATGATTAGAATAACCGGACTATGGATGGGGATAATAGCGGTCATTGTTGGAATATTGATTATAGCCTTCCCCGACCTGCTGAGGTGGATCCTGGGAATCGCCCTGATTGTGATGGGCATCATGGCCATCATACCATCTGTTAGGCGATGAGATGCTGTAGCACCGCCACTAGCGGACCTGTCAATACTCGCCTCTGAGGGAAACCAGGTCGAATTGCCACTCTTTCGCGGGATCCAGCGGCTATCGCGGATCCAGCTTGTCTGCGTACTAACGACATTGCAATGCTGGTGATATAATTCGTTTGTACTTGATAATACAGTGAGGAGGTTATCATGGAGTGGTTTATGACTACGGGTATCAGGGTCATCGTTATCATCACAATTGCCGTCGTAGTTTATCTTATTTGCCGCCCCATAGTCCGTTCCGTCATCAGAAGAATCGTCTCTCACCGGATGGCCGGCGAAGATGAGACGGAAATCCGACAGAGGACCAACACCTTATCTTCCATACTCATCAAGATCATCGGAATAATCGTCCTGATTGTGGCAGTAATCACCATACTGCCCGAATTCGGGGTGAATATTGCGACCCTCATTGCCGCTATTGGTATCGGAGGCCTAGCTATCGCTTTCGCCGCCCAGAGCCTGGTAAGGGACTTCATCGCAGGCTTCTTTATTCTTCTGGAAGACCAGTACGGAATCGGTGATGTGGTGTCTATAGCGGGAATCGCCGGTGTCGTCGAGGATATCACCTTGCGGCGAACCGTGCTTAGAGATCTGGATGCTAATGTCCATTCAATCCCTAACGGCAAGGTGGAAGTCTCCACCAACATGACTAAGAAATTCTCCAGAGTCAATCTCAATGTTTCCGTAGGCTATGGTGAGAACCTGAAACGTGTCATTGACACCATAAATAGAATCTGCCAGGAAATGGCGGAGGACCCACAATGGAAGGATGATTTCATCACAACACCCTCCGTTCTAAGAGTAGATAAGCTGGGCGATTCGGGCATAGATATCAAAATACTAGGAGATACCAAGCCATCCAAGCAGTGGGCTATTATGGGTGAACTACGGCTCCGCCTGAAAAACACATTTGATAGTGAGGGCATAGAAATACCCTGGCCTCATACCAAGATATATTTCGGCAACGCGCCCGTCATTACGAGCGGGAACTAGCAGAATGCCAAGCAGTGTAGCAGCGGGCATCCAGAAATCGAGCTAGCGAGGGCAGGAAATCTAGCCAAGAATGGGGGTATAGCATGGCTGTAAAGAATTATGGAGAGATATACCAGTGCAAAATCTGCGGCAATAAGGTGGAGGTAATAGAGGTTGGCGGAGGCACACTTGTGTGCTGTGGCAAGGAGATGAAGAGCATCGACAATAAACCGGAACCCACGGTAAATATACCGGACTCAGGCGGCGGGTAAACTACCGAGTCAGCCGACATCCAACTCATTTGCCAGGACAGCCAGGTCTTCTGCCAGGGCTTCTATATAATCCCTATTCTCCAGCTTAAGCTGCCAAACTGACGGAATAGCCTCTATACCTAGATATGCCCCTGAAATAGCGCCGGCCATGGCCGCTATAGTATCCGTATCGCCGCCGAGGGTAACGGCGTAAGTTACGGTTCCTTTGAAGGACTCAGAATGCTTCAAGAAGCAATAGATTGCAGTCGGAACCGACCTTGGCGCTTCTATCCCATTTCCCAGCACCCTGACTACCTTGGTCCTATCCTGTTCGCCCAGCAGTTCCCGGATTTGGCCTAACTTTTCCTTGTATACCGGCGCCTTGACGAAATTCCCCAGCCCTGTGATAAAAGCCGCCCCGTCAATCCCTTCATGCGAACGCTCGTTAAGAGCCAGGGCTACCGCACAGGCCTGGAGTGCAGCCCCCTCCTTCCCCAACTCGTGGGAATGGGTGATAGAACTCGATAGATAAGCCATTTTCTTTAGCCTTTCCGGGTCACGCGAATACAGCAGTCCTACCGGCGCCACTCTCATGGCTGAGCCGTTCCCAAATGAGCCACCCGGGTAGATTTTTGTCGCGGCATCGTACCATTCTTCTCCGTTCTTTATCCTCCCGAAAACCAGAGGAGGGCCTGGGCCATACCCATGCCACGACTCCCTCTCATAGTTCTTGACAAAGGTTTGAGCCATATGCTCTCCGTCGAAACCCCTGCTTTCCACCAGAGATTCAGCAATGCCGATCATCATATGAGTATCATCCGTATAGACTAGCTGCTGCAACTTGTCAGCAAGAGAGAGGATATCGTCGCCTGTGCACATCCCCCCTCCTTCTCGCCGGGCACCCAGAGCATCGCCGATTGCGGTTCCCAGCAAGCATCCCAGGAATTTCGACCTCAGCTCCTTCTTATCAAGGTCCTTACCCATTGCCCCATATTCTTCATGCCTGGCCGCCAGTTAGCCCTGGTTCCTACAAAAATCGGCGGGCAATTATTTACAGTAGTTGCAATTTCCTATGCCCTTTATTATACTTGAATCGGTGGTTATAGATTTAGGTTATCTCATCCCTCTGAAAACTCTCGCGGGTTTCTCTACAAACGTTGGATGACCAAAGCTCTAGCCAAGTACTATAAGAAAGGAGGTCATCCAATGGGATTTACAGACAAGACGCTACAATGTTCTGACTGTGGTGCCACGTTCACGTTTACCGCCGATGAGCAAGAGTTCTATGCTAACAAGGGATATGCAAATGAACCCAAGCGATGCCCCGCTTGCCGCGAAGCCCGAAGAGCCGAGCGCAATAACTTCGGTGGCTACAGGTCAAATCGTCAGATGTATCCTGCAGTATGCGCTCAGTGCGGCAAGGAGTGTGAAGTGCCCTTCGAGCCTCGAGAGGGCAGGCCGGTATATTGTAGTGACTGCTACAGCAAGATGAGAACAAGCAGCCGGCTGTAGTTTCAGACATCTGCATTGCAGGGGGCTGGGACCGAAGCAAGCCCCCTGACAGTTCGTAACCAGAACGCGTATTACGAATTTCGGCAGATTTGGCTGCACCACGGCTAAAGCCATAGAATGGAAAGGCGGTTAACACCATGAATATATATGTAGGCAATCTATCTCGCGAGACCTCCGAGGACGAACTGCGCCAGGCGTTTGAAGCTTTTGGGCAGGTGACATCCGCGAATATCATCAAGGACAGGTACAGCGGTGAGTCCCGAGGTTTTGGATTCGTCGAGATGCCAACGAAATCAGAGGCCCAGGCTGCAATCAACGGGCTCAATGGAACGTCACTCGGCGACCGAACCCTCAATGTCAATGAGGCGCGTCCTCGCGCCGAAGGTGGAAGAGGCGGCGGCTATTCCGGCAGGGGCGGCGGCTTCGGTGGAGGTGGTAAGCGACGCAGGTACTGACGTAGAAATATTCTGCAGGTGGCCCCCCCGGGCAGTCCCCTGACTGCGGTATGCGGTGCCACCTGCTCAAGACCAATACTGATCAGAGACGGGTAGTACGTACACCACGAACATTCCAGGCACAGCCACCTTGCTAGGACGCCCGGAGTCAGGCACGTATACATGGCACAGCAAGCGGATCTGTGATTCTTGCGCCGACAAGCCAAGAATGGAATCACGATGGAGGGGATTACTCTTTCGTCTAAGGCCCCACTCCACATCCTTCGACTCTCTTTTCTCCGAACTCCCTCGCGGTCCGGTATCACATACGCTGAGAGGGGGTCACCCGTGTTGCGTCAAAAGTAACTGTTACCGAAATGCTCCTTGCTGCGTCATAATTAT
>JBKHJJ010000001.1:0-38235 GCA_046538185.1 Dehalococcoidia bacterium | reverse complement strand
CCGTCCGTCTTAGCCGCCATATACTCTTTGGCTACCAGGTTCATCCCGTCTCTGAGAGGGGTGACCAGGGCAACATCGGCCAGGCTGTAAAGGGCGGCTAGCGAGTGAAAGGGTAATGTGCGGTACAGGTACCAGACCGGCATCCAGCCTATGTTTCCATGCTTGCCGTTGATTTCGCCGACAAGCCCATCCAGCTGCCTCTTCAATCGCATGTACTGCTCCACTCTTGTGCGCGAAGGCACTACCAGCAGAACAAGAACCACTTTCCCCTTGAAGCTTGGGTTCCGATCCAAAAATACACTGAAGGCCCGCAGACGCTGGGGGATCCCTTTGGTGTAGTCCAGACGGTCCACCGAGAGAATTACCCGAAAATCTGCCAGTTTCCTACGTAACCTCTTTCTCTCTGCCTGTGCTTTCGGGTCCTGGTCAACGCTGGAGTATCGCTCGTAGTTTATGCCCATCGGAAACGTGTCCGCCTTCACCACTCGATCTGCCACGGTGATCTGTCCCATGTCGGCTTCGTAGCCCAATAGAAGACGCACGCTATGCAGAAAGTGCCGCGTGTAGTCATAGGTGTGAAAACCTATCAGGTCTGCACCCAGTAGCCCTTCCAGAATACGGTCACGCCACGGTAACAGGCGAAATATTTCAGAAGATGGAAAAGGGATGTGGAGGAAGAAGCCCACTGTTGCCTTTGGCAACCTTTCTCTCAAGAGGCCGGGGAGAAGCATTAAGTGATAATCGTGTACCCACACAATATCGTTAGGTTTGGCAATACCGGCCACTACATTGGCGAAGGCCGTGTTGACCCGTTCATAAGCTGCCCAGAACTCTTCGCTGTACTCTGCGTCGAAGGGGAAGTAGTGAAAGAGAGGCCAGATAGTCTTGTTGCAGAACCCCTGGTAGTAGGCTTCGACATCTTCCTGTGAAAGAGCAACGGGGTAGCAGTTTTCAGATTCCAGTCTGGCCATTACGTCCTTTTCCTTCTTGATTTTCTTCCGCCCCACCCCCGCCCATCCTATCCAGATGCTATCGAACGACCTGTACCATGAGCTCAGTCCCGTGGCCAGGCCACCTACGCTGCGTTCAACGTGTAGTTCGCCTTTCCTCTCCTGAATCGTGATAGGTAGCCTATTTGAGACAATTAACACCCTCTGCATTATCCTCTACTCCAATTCCACTGTACAATCATCACCTATGAACAGCCTCAGCTTCTCGGGACTCTTCCCCTGTCCAGCTAGTACCGTATTTCTACCAATCACACTATCAGTCAAGTGCTTGATTCCCAAGATCTGGCAATTGTCCAGTATTACCGAACGCTCCAGCGATGAGTCCCGGACCACCGTCCCGGCCCTGATGTTGGTGAAAGGCTTGATGACGGAACCTGTTATGCGGCAATTCGCCCCAATAACCGCCGGACCCTGAATACTGCTGTTTTCCAGCTCTGTTCCTTCCTCAATTTGGACTCTGCCCTCGATCCGGCTCTGTAAATCTGTCTTTCCTCTGATGCTCCGACTCAAAAAGGTGTCAAGAACCAGACGATTAGCCTCGATTAGCCCGTCATTACTGCCGATGTCCAGCCACCAGCCCTGGAGCACATGGCTTCTGATCTCCTTTCCCATCTCCAGGAGCTTCTGGATAGCGTCGGTTATCTCCAGTTCCCCCCTCCAGGAAGGCTTGGTCTGGGCTATAGCTTTGTGAATCTCGGGTGTGAAAAGATAAACGCCGATTATGGCCAGGTTGCTCCTGGGTTCCTTGGGTTTTTCCACCATATGTATCACCTTTCCCGATGAGTCAAGCTCAGCTACGCCGAAAGCCCTGGGGTCAGTTACTTCCTTGAGGAGGATGCTGGCGTCGGAGTCAGAAGCCTGGAACTCTTCCAGAAAGTCCTTAACTCCCCCCTGGATGAGGTTGTCGCCCAGGAACATGAGAAAAGGTGAACCGCCCAGGAAGTCCTGAGCCACTTTGACTGCATGTGCAAGTCCCAGCGGTTCACGTTGAGAGATGAAGGTAATGCTTGCTCCCCACTGCTTCCCATCCCCCACGGCTTCTTCTATGTAGGGTCCTGAGTCCGGCGATATGACAATGCCGATATCTTTGATCCCGGCCTCTATTATGTAGTCCAGGACATGGAACAGAATCGGCTTAGCGCCCACTGGCAAGAGGTGCTTCGGCACAGTATTAGTTAGTGGCTTGAGTCTTGTGCCTTTGCCAGCAGCCAGGACCAAAGCTTTCATCCACCCATCCCCCTACTATACTCACTGACTTGCCCACACATCTGCCCGACCAACCATAACCTTTCACTCCGCCCTAGTCACGGGGAATACCGGACTGGGAGAGGTACTGCTTCACGAAGTTTATCGCATCTACGGATGCGGGGTCAACTTCGTTCAGCATTGCCAGATAGAAAATGCAATAATCACCAGGAGAACCAGACCGAGCACCTAAGCCAGCGTGCTTTCTGCTCCGGTCTCAGCAAATTCATGACCGACTGCCGACTTGGCCAGCAGTTCAGCGGAAGTCATCGTCGTCGGCCGCCAGTGGGGAATAACGTCCCTTCTACTTGCTCTTAGGCCCTTCCAAGAAATCCAGATTTCTCGGCATTGATTCCAGTGGCATTTCAGAACGAAGTTCAGGAACTTGTTCATAATTCCCATTTTTGACCCACCCAGCTTGCGTGTAGTAATACGCAAATCCCCCTTTTTCTGCAATACTTTCATAATCAGCTTTATATTGTTTTGATATCCAATTTCCCATTTTCAAGGTTTTTGAAGCGGGATTGATTGTCACATGTCCATAGAAAGAGGGAACTAGAACACACTCTCCCTTTTTTGCCTCTACATAGTAAACGTCCTGGATTTTCCCCTCTCCTTTCTTTTGCATCAAGAAGATTCCTTTTCCCTCCAGAACAATATACAGTTCTTGAAATGCCCCGATGTGGTAATGTCCTTTAGTTTTTACGAATTCCTGGCCCAGCATCTTGGGCGGAATTGTCGTAATGTCGTACCTTAAGTCATCCTTCTCCTCGAGCCCTCGCTCCATATAGTAAACCTCGAAGTTGGATGCGGTTGTTGCCCATGCCTTATCATAAAGAACCATCTTCATATCATTCAGATACCGAATTTCCGTTTCCATTCCCCATATTTCTCCTGGATTTATGAATTAGTTTTCCGGCGTATTGCTGGTTCAAGGTGATCAAGCATTGCCGACCTATCGAAACGCCGATAAGTCAAGAGGTCGTCCAGATCAACCATGGTAAACCAACACACCAACCGACCGGGTTATTATTTCTACTAGGAAGCATACTCCAATTGAATGATTCAGGCAACCCGCCAGAGAGTCCGATACGGCCCTTATGGTACTTGCTTGCTTCGGCCAATGGGAGCAACACAGGGTCGGCGTACGAAAGTACGGCTACTAATGGGTGATTGACGGAGAAACGAACGGGTCTTAGACTATATTCAATTAGTATTGGAGACAGCTTCATACACGTGTAGAAATGAACAGTCGAATCCGCTATGGAACTGCTGAAGTTCGCCGGACAGCTGGCATAAGTAACAGCATTGTATTGGACTGAAGCAGGCAACTACAATAATCTGGAGAGAGAATGAACACAATGCTTAATTTGAGGAAATACCACTACGTGAGAGGAATCAGCATCTTCCTGGTTATGGCAGCCTTCATTGCTGCAATTGCAGGCTGTGCTCAGCCTCCTTATTCTTATAGCCTCAGTATCGCCAGCACCGATGGAGGATCGGTAACTACACCTGGACAGGGGACTTTCACCTATCCTGTGGGAATGGTGATCAACCTGGTGGCGACTCCCAATGCTGGCTACCAGTTTGCCGACTGGACTGGTGACGTGGGCGCGATTGGCAATGTCTATGCCGCCGCAACAAACCTCACGATTAACAACGACTACTCTATAACAGCAAACTTTGTCAAGCAATACGACCTGGCTGCAGGCGATAGGCACACAGTGGGACTTAAGACCGACGGCACTGTGGTTGCTGTGGGATGGAACGCCTTCGGGCAGTGCAATATCGACGACTGGATGGATATCAGCCACGTCGCTGCGGGTGCCTGGCACACGGTGGGACTTGGGTACAATGAAACGGTGGTCGCTGTGGGATGGAATGTCTCCGGGCAGTGCAATGTCAGCAACTGGACAGACATTATCCAGGTCGCCGCAGGCAACTGGCACACGGTAGGGCTTCAATTCGACGGCACCCTGGTTGCCGTGGGGAACAACACCTGCGGAGCATGTGATGTCGGCAGCTGGACGAACATCATCCAGGTCGCCGCAGGCGGCTCGCACACAATGGGGCTTGAAGCCGACGGCACCATGGCCGCTGCGGGATCGGATGCCTCTGGCCAATGCAATATCGGCAACTGGACGAACATGGTCCAGGTCGCCACAGGCGACTGGCACACGGTGGGGCTTAGGGCCGACGGTACTGTGGTCGCGGTGGGAGACAACTCGGCCGGGCAGTGCGATGTCAGCAGTTGGACGAACATTGTCCAGGTCGCCGCAGGCGGCTGGCACACGGTGGGGCTTAAGGCCGACGGCACCGTGCTCGCTGCGGGATCGAATGGCTCCGGGCAGTGCGATGTGGGCGACTGGACGGACATCGTCCATGTCGCTGCAGGAGGCTTGCACACGGCCGGGCTTCAGTCCGACGGCGCTGTTGTCGCCGTGGGATGGAACTACTACTGGCAGTGCAACGTCGGCGGTTGGGATTTGAATTGAATCTTCACCCTGCCTCGGCCCTCACGGGCCGAGGCAGGGTTGTACTACCATTGGAATTTCGGAATTTGGAATTTGCTGATGCAACTACACAAATCTAGAGGTGAAGTATGAAAATAGCAGTTGATTCAAGGAGACACCGCTGCGCGGCAACAGCCACTGTATTCCTGGTTGCGGTAGCATTACTTGCCACTGTGCCAGGGTGCGGTGGTGTTGTTGAGTACGGCCTCACTGTCGCCAGTACCTCTGGAGGCTCGGTAGCTACGCCTGGAGAGGGGATTTCTGCCTACGCTCGGGGGACGGTGATCGACCTGGTGGCGACTCCCGATGCTGGTTACCACTTCGTAGATTGGAGTGGCGATGTGAGTACCATTGCTGACGTTAATGATGCCACAACCGAGATCACCATGGACGACAACTACTCTATCACCGCCAACTTTGCCTTTGGGCCTCAATCCATCCCCATGGTCACGGCAGGTGGCTATCATACGGTGGGACTCGATTCCAACGGCTCCATGGTAGCCGCCGGATACAACTCCGCCGGGCAGTGCGATGTCGGCAACTGGACGGACATCATCCAGGTCGCTGCAGGCTATGGTCACACGATGGCGCTCAGGGTCAACGGCAGTGTCGTCGGCGTGGGATGGAACGACTACGGGCAGCGCGAGGTCAGCAACTGGACGGACATCATCCAGGTCGCCACGGGCAGCTATCACACCTTGGGTCTTCAATTCGATGGCACCGTGGTCACCGTGGGGGCCAACGACTATGGGCAGTGCAATGTCGGCAACTGGACGGACATCATCCAGGTCGCCGCAGGCGGCTACCACACCTTGGGACTTAAGGCCGACGGCACCGTGGTCGCTGTGGGACACGACACATACGGGCAGTGCGATGTCACTACCTGGACGGACATCATCCAGGTCGCCGCAGGCGGCTACCACACCGTTGCCCTCAAGGCCAGCGGCAGAGTGGTTACTCTGGGAGATGATTCCGTCGGTCAGCGCAATGTCAGCGGCTGGACGGACGTCATCCAGGTCACCGCAGGCTACTGGCACACGGTGATCCTTAAGTCCGACGGCACTGTAGCCGGCGCGGGCGACAATACTTATGGCCAGTGCGATGTCGACGACTGGACGGACATAGTCCAGGTCGCCGCGGGCTATGGGCACACGGTGGGGCTTAAGTCCGACGGCACCGTGGTCGCTGTGGGCCACGACACATACGGGCAGTGCGATGTCGCTACCTGGACTCTCAGCTGAACATCCATAAGAGGCGGTGAATTCCACCTTTTTGCCTACGCTGTACCCGCCGGAGTGGCGGACGCAGTGCGAGCTCAGGGCTTTTCCCACACGGCTGCCATTCCCTGTCCACCACCGATACACATGGTTTCCAGGGCACGATGCAGATTTCTATGCATCATATCGTACATGATGGTAACTGCTATTCTCGCTCCGGTGGAGCCAATAGGATGACCCATAGATATACCGCTGCCGTGGGGGTTGATGCGGTCAAAATCCCAACCAAGCTCCTTCATGCAACCTAGCGTCTGAGAGGCAAAGGCTTCATTGAGCTCGATAAGGTCAAAGTCTTTATTGCTGAGCCCCGTCTTCTTCAGTACCTTTCTTACTGCAGGTATAGGTCCCAGTCCCATGTATTTGGGGTCAATCGCACCTGAAGCCCAGGCCTTAAGGATGGCCATTGGTTTAAGCCCCAGTTCTTCAGCCTTCTCTCTGGACATAAGCACCACTGCAGCCGCAGCATCATTGATCCCTGAAGAGTTACCCGCAGTGACAGTTCCATCTTTGCGGAACGCCGGAGGCAGCTTGGCCATCTTCGCCATAGAAGTGTCCATGGGCCGCTCGTCAGTATCAAAGACAATGGGCTCGCCTTTGCGCTGGGGGATAGAGAAAGGAACTATTTCATCCTTAAACGCGCCCTCCACTATGGCCTTGCGAGCCCGGGTATGACTAAGATAGCCAATCTCATCCTGTTGTTGGCGGGTGAACCCGTACCGATTGGCGATTTCCTCCGCGGTATTTCCCATGTGGTAGCCGTAAAATATTTCCCATACTCCATCAAAGACCATCAGGTCTATCAACTCTCCCTTGGCCCCTACATCCATGCGATAGCCCCAGCGAGCCTTGGGAAGAACGTAGGGAGCGTGACTCATTGACTCCATCCCGCCGGCAACTACAACCTCGGCCTCCCCTGTTATTATGGCTTCTGCTCCCAGAGTGATTGCTTTTAGACCTGAGGCACAGACCTTGTTCACCGTAAAGGCAGGGGTCTCCTTGGGGATGCCCGCGTAGATGCAGGCCTGGCGAGCGGTATTCTGTCCTTGCCCTCCCTGAAGAACGTTTCCCATCACCACTTCATCAACCTGAACAGGGCGCAGAGAAGAATCGTAAGCATGATGCTTCTCCTCCAACTCTATCATTGCATCAGACTTAAGTGCGTCGGGGCCATACCTGAGTAGTTCTTCACTTGAGTCCGGCCTTAGCCCCGCTCGTTTAAGTGCCTCCCTGATTGCCGCCGCGCCCAGCTCAACAACGGGTATATCTCTTAAAGAACCACCAAAAGCGCCGATCGCTGTCCTCGCGCCGCTAACGGCAACTACCTCTTTTTGCATGGTCTATCCTCCTTTGTCAGAATGCCCGACGCATTGCCATGGGGCAGTATGACTGCGAACCTGCCAAGTATAGCAAATTCTCTGATTAGTTCAAAGAATTATCCTGGGACGACACTTGCTGCAGAAGGTTGTCTCCTTGAAATCAGTGTCGGCCAGGCTGTTGGAGAAGTGCATGACACATTTGTTGTTGGGACAATGTCCCAGGCCGAAGGTATGCCCCAGTTCATGGACCACTTCCTTAGTAGCTCTTTCCAGAAACAAAGCCTCGTCCGGAGATAAACCATAGTGCTCTTGCCTTAAGCGACAGAGCGATACAATTGCGGTGCCGACCAGTACATTGGCTTCACCAAATATAAAGTTAAGCCTGGGTACATAAAGGTCAACTTCGGTTATGCCCACAAGCCTTTCTTCTTCTGCCGACTTCTGGAGTGAGCTTAGCAATTCTGAGGAGAGATACTGTTTCCTCTGGGGATTATAGGCCCGGGCCAAATCACTGAACCCTGGCTTTATCACCGTGGGACAATGGAAAATGCCGCCAACCCTATCCCTGAGCTCCTCCATTGTTTCGCCGGCTACCAGCCCTAACGGTTCGAACGTGATCTTCACTGACTTCTCCCGTGCAGTTTTCTGTCAACAGGTATCCCAAGATTCTACCACAGGGTAAGCAGGGTACAACGCTCAAGTAGTATAATGGGTGGACATCAAGGTGAGGAATTGAACTACGCTGAGGCGGAAGAATATCTCAATAGTTTTGTAAATTACGAGCAGATTCCGGGCATAACCTACGCGCAACCCGGTTATAGCTTGAACCACGTAGAGGAGCTGCTAAACCGTATGGGTAATCCTCACCTGTCAGCCAGGACGGTCCACATCGCAGGCACCAAGGGGAAAGGGAGTGTAGCAGCTATGACCGCACAGGTTTTGACCGGTTCAGGATATGAAACAGGGCTATATATCTCCCCTCATTTTCACACGATCAGAGAGCGTATTAGCGTAGATGGCAATTTGATTTCTGAAGCTGATTTCGCCGCCGCTATGGCGGAGGTCAAACCCTTTGTTGAGGCAATGAAACAGGACTCCACCTTGAGGCAACTGACCTATTTTGAGGCTCTGACTGCGCTGGCATTTGCCTACTTCAGGAAGAAGCGGGTGGACTTTCAAGTGCTGGAAGCAGGTCTGGGAGGCAGGCTTGATGCTACCAATGTGGCCAGCCCCACAGTATGTATCATTACCCCGATCAGCCTCGACCACACTCAGATTCTAGGCAATACTCTTGGGGAAATAGCGCGGGAAAAAGCGGGGATTGTTAAGCCCGGCTGCTGGGTGGTGCTTTCTCCCCAGCCGGAAGAGGCGGCCATGGCGATCAACGATATTTGTCACAAGAGGAAGGCGAAGGTCGTTCAGGTAGGCAAGGAAATCACCTGGCATAAGACAGGCGGTGACCTCTCTCATCAATCGCTAACCGTAAAGGGCAGAGCAAACGATTACCAGGTCAGCGTTCCTCTTCTGGGCGACTACCAACTTGAGAATGCTGCTGCCGCAGTAGCCGCTCTAGAGATGCTGTCCTCAATGGGGTTCACCATCTCAGCCATCGATATTGCTCAAGGACTCGCCCGGGTGCACTGGCCCGGCCGATTCCACATCCTGCAGCAGAACCCCACTGTGCTGGTTGACGGTGCCCATAATGTATCCTCAATGAGAGCATTGGTAAGGAATGTCAGGGCGTATTTCGGTCACAAGCGGACTCTTCTTGTTTTCGGGACATCGACCGACAAAGATGTGCCGGGAATAGTGAATGAGCTAGTTTCGCTCTCCCCTCGAGTCATAGTGACACGGGCATTGCAGTCCCGCGCTGCTGCCCCTTCCACCTTGACAGATGAGTTCAGCAAACGGGGCATTCATGCTGAAACCAGTCAGACCGTGCCTGAAGCTATATCAAGAGCTCTGTCTGAGGCGGGTGAGGCAGACCTTGTTTGCGTTACCGGCTCTCTGTTTGTCGTGGGAGAAACGTTGGATTACTTCTCTGCCAGCTGAGCTTCCATGGGAGAGTCAAGAGCTTCCTTGGGTAACATTTTGCCCAGGATTTGCTGGAGCGCCATGGTGTGGCTGCATAAGCCCCACTGAGAAAAGAAATGACAGGTGCAGTGCCACTTTCCGTCGGCATAGCTTAACGTGTGGTCATCGTTCTCCCCGTGGAAAACAGCGGTTAGACCCGAGAAAGTTATACGATCCGGTTCCTGCGCGTACCTTTTCGCTTTTTCGATCTTCCCGATAAGGCTCGACCGCATCTCTATCCTGTGATAGAAGTGTACAACAAAACAACAAAAAAGTCCAGCATCCGCAGTCGGGTTCAATTATGCTATCATAGTAGCTGATGCAGGAACGACATAATGGCCTCTCAGCCACAACTCAAGATTCTTATCAGCCGTGACGAGATAGCCAAAACTGTGGACAGGCTGGCTCACGAAATCAACAGGGACTACCGAGACAGAGAGCCTTTGCTCATTGGAGTCCTTAAGGGTTCTTTCGTGTTCATGGCCGACCTTATTCGCGGGCTTGACTTACCTTTGCAACTCGATTTTGTCGGGCTGTCCAGCTACGGAGCGGCCGGCGAAAGCTCGGGGCAAGTGCGAGTAGTTCACGGGGCCAGGATGCGCATAAAAGATAGAGATGTCCTGGTTATCGAGGATATCGTGGATACGGGAATTACCACCTCTTTCTTGCTCGATTATCTGAAAAGAGGGAAACCTGCTTCCCTGAAGCTATGTGCACTGACAGACAAGCCGGCCCGGCACAGAGTCCCGGTATCGATAGACTATCTTGGCTTGACGCTGCCCAATAAGTTTGTCGTGGGATACGGATTGGATTTTGGCGAGGACTTCCGCAATTTGCCTGATATTTGTTCGCTGGAGGACTAGGAGATGAATCTAAGAGAGCTTATTTCTGTGGCCAGAGGCGAGACGCCCGCCGATTTAATCCTCAGGAATGCCCGGATAGTAAACACCTTCACTGGAGAAATAGAGCAAGCCAACGTGGCTATCTGTGGCGAGAGAATTGCCGGAGTAGGAGATTATTACAAGGCGAAAGAAACCATTGATTTGCAGGGCGAGTTTCTAGCTCCTGCGTTCATAAACGGCCATACACATATAGAAAGCTCTATGCTTCACCCGGCAAGGTACGCTCAGGCCGTAGTCCCCAGAGGCACTCTGGCCGTGGTTACTGACTTGCACGAAATCGCTAATGTCTGTGGACTCCGGGGCGTAGAATTTGTCACAGGTTGGGCGCAGAAACTGCCGCTGGACATGCTGTTCATGGCCCCGTCGTGTGTGCCTGCGACCCAGCTGGAGACAGCAGGCGCGATAATCAGCTTCGAGGAAATAGAAGGGCTCTTGGCTCATCCTAACGTAATCGGCCTGGGGGAGGTGATGAACTTCTCCGACGTAATTAGTGGGGAGGAGCGGGTCTTAAAGAAGATCAGTGCTTCAAAGGGCAAAGTTATCGACGGACATGCCCCGGGTCTCGCTGGCGAAAGGCTAAATGCCTACTTGTCTGCCGGTATCGGGTCTGAGCACGAAGCTACAACCCGGGAGGAGGGAATGGAGAAGCTGCGCCGTGGTATGTACCTCATGATTCGGGAAGGGTCTTCGGAGAAGAATCTGGACGCCCTTCTACCTCTGGTTACCGATAATACCTATAAGAGATGCTTCTTCGTGGTGGACGACCTTAGTTGCTCTGATATGCTTCACGAAGGAGATATCGACGCTGTCGTACGGAAGGCGATTGGCCGCGGGCTGGAGCCGATCCGCGCAATTCAGATGGCGACGATCAACAGCGCGGAGTATTTCCGGCTTTATGATAGAGGGGGCATTGGCCCCGGTTACATAGCCAATCTCACAACCATTACCGACCTCGCCAAACTAGAGATAGACATGGTTTTCTACCAGGGCAGACTGGTGGCAAAGCGCGGCAGACTCTTGTTCCCTCTCCCACCTGTTGCTCCGGAATTGGCTAATACGGTGCACATCAAGCCACCGACGGCAGAATCATTAAGGATTCCTCTGCTTTCAAGCAATATCAGCGGAGAAAGATACCCAGTTATCGAAATCATCCCCGGACAGATACTTACGAATAAGGTGATGGAAAAGATGCAACTTGTGGAGGGGACGGTCATGCCCGATCTGGAGAGAGACATTCTGAAGCTGGTGGTGGTGGAACGACACACGGCCAGCGGCAACATTGGAGTAGGCCTTGTAAAGGGCTTCGGCTTAAAGAAGGGAGCACTAGCCTCGTCAGTGGCCCACGACTCTCACAACATAATAGCCGTGGGTGCCGATGACCTCGACATTCTCAAGGCAATCGAGGAAATCAATAGGTTGCAGGGCGGACTGGTTGTCTGCGCGAACCAGGAAATTCTCGCTTCGCTGCCCCTGCCCATCGCCGGCCTGCTTTCTCCCGACCCTTTGGAGGTGGTGGTATCACAGCATGAAAAAGTCGAGAAGGCTGCCGCCAGCCTGGGCAATTTGCCCCCCGCCCCATTTGCCATTCTCTCATTCCTCGCCTTGCCAGTGATTCCCGAACTGAGGCTAACCGACCTGGGCCTGGTGGACGTTAGTGAGTTCAGGTTGATCAAGTAGAGTTAACTCAGAGTTATCATTATCTGAAATCAACAGCAACTGAAAACCGTCCGCTGGAATGAATGGTTATGTCAGTTCCTTCAAGATGTACTAGCCCAGATGCTTGTCTGGTGCGTCTTCCTCAGTCATCAGTGCGCAGGCACCTTCCCTCCATGAACTCGTATCCCTTTGCTCCAGCTTTAGCAATCGTTTCTTAACGGACAATCCACCCCCATATCCAACAAGCTGTCCATTACTCCCGATGATGCGATGACAGGGAACGATTATACTGATGGGATTCGCACTGCTAGCATTGCCGACCGCTCGGACGGCCTTTGGACTGCCTATGTCCTGAGCTATTTGCCCATATGTTGACGTGACTCCGTAGGGGACCTTCATCAGTGCCTTCCAGACGCCTCTCTGAAAATCGGTCCCGACCATTAGCAGGGGAATATCAAACTCTTCTCTATTTCCAGTGAGATACTCATCAACTTGTTTTCTAGTTTTCTCCAGGATTTCATCATCCCGCTCGACAAACCCGGCATCCAGCCCTCTCCTGATGCTGGCGTCAACTGCTCTCCTCATTTTCTTGCCTCCGAATCCGAGCAGACAGAGCTTGCCGCCGAAAGAACCAAGCACCAGTTCGCCGATCTCAGTCTCGTGACGCTGAATGCTGACCAGGTTTATTCTTGCCTCCGAAGAATGTTGTCGCCGACGTGCTGACTCGCTGCGGTGCCTTGCGTCCATGGTTCGCCCGTCTTGCGTGCCACGACCATGATTTCCATCTCGTCCAGGTCGAGTGTCCTTCTTCCCCAGTTCCCAGCAGTCCCACCCCATATGCTGAGGACAGACATGCCGGCGATCTGGAGCAGGAGACGTAACTCCGTCGGGACAAAAGATCGTTCTCGACCGGCAATACGAGGCAGGCCTTCTCGCGGCGCTTGCTCCGACGATTCGACCATGGTTATCGGGTCGAATCGTCCCTCAGCCACATCCCCGTTTTGATACCTGCGGAGCATGGCTGCTGCGTTGAGAACGGTGAATACGGCCTTCGCCCCTGGCTTCAAGCTTCGGGAAACGTTGCGGAGAATGGCCAGCGGCTGGCTTATGGGGTCATCAGTCTGGCTTAGAAGCCCCAAGGCCCCTTCGCATAGGCAGATCGCCGCATCGAACTTTGCAGGGAACGCGAACTGCGTAGCATCCGAGCGGACCCATTCTACCTTCACGTTTTCGGCTTCGGCTTTAGTCGCTGCCTCTGCCAGCATCTCCGCAGACAAGTCCAGCCCTGTCACTGAGTAACCCCGTTTGGCAAGTTCTATGGAATGCCGGCCCGTGCCACACCCGACATCCAGAACCGAGTCGCCAACCTTGAGTTCCAGTTCCTCGAGCAGAAAGTCTACCTCGTTGACCGTATTCTTGGTGAATATGTTCGCATCGTAGATCGGCGCGTGCGCGTCAAAGAACTGCTCCCAGGTCGTCTTCTCTTGCATCTTTACTCCTTCTGCAAACCTGTCAGTCCATTCCTTGTCTACAGGCATCCACTCTATAGCGACGCTATATGAAGTGTCAATAATTTCCCCGTTCAGACTGTGTTGAATTAAGAGGGATAATTCAGTATAACGTCAGGCGTCAATGGTACAATCTTGCGCGTCTGACGCATGTGCCTGTTCGACACGTCATATGGTTATCGCGCCTTCCATGTATAGTACTGCCCTGCCTGCAATCTTTACTCGATCTCCGGCATCAACGCAGAACACCTCGCCACCCCGCTTCGATATCTGAAATGCATGCAAATTCTTCTTGTGGAGTTCGCGTGACCAGTATGGAACCAAGACACAGTGCGCAGAACCTGTCACCGGATCCTCCGGTATCCCAACCCGGGGGGCGAAGAACCTTGACACAAAATCGCTTTGACTCCCCCTCGCAGTCACCACGACACCACGAGACTCAATCTGCTCAAGCGCAGAAAAATCAGGCCGGAGTTCCCGAACCGCCTTCTCACTCTCCAGTACGGCAAGTAAATCCTCCGACGAGTCCATTACTGCGATCGGTGTTACACCAAGTGCCTCCTTCAGGCCGGAGGGCGATATGATGCTACGGGCGGGTCTGGATGGGAAATCCATCTTCAGCAGACCGTCGCCTTTACCAACGACCAGTTGTCCGCTTTTCCTTGTATGGAAACGGATTTCTTCTTCCGCCCAGTCCCGGTAGGTGAAAAGGACAAAAGCGCTGGCCAGCGTTGCGTGTCCGCAGAGTGCAACTTCAGTTATTGGAGTGAACCATCGGAGATCACAGCCGCCGTCATTGCGAACGAGGAAGGCCGTCTCTGACAGGTTATTCTCAGAAGCAATGGACTGAAGCAAGTTATCGTCAATCCATGAGTCCAGTATGCAAACAGCGGCGGGATTACCCGAAAAGACTTCAGAGGTGAAGGCATCAACCTGGTAGATGGGTATTTTCATATCGTCGTTCTTCCTGATCCAAGCATCTGTTTCTACACCCACTTTGCACACTCATTTCACTTGCATGGACGATGTGGTCGGGCGGCACCAAGTGCAGAATTCTTACTTCTGCCTGGTGGCCCAGAGCGGCGAGGCGTCGAAGGTCTCGCCTTTGAGCTTGGCTTCCAGGGCCTTATTCAGTTCTGCTACGGGCACCCGGATTTGGGCCAGGCTGTCCCTGTCTCGAATGGTAACCTGCCTATCCTCAAGGGACTCGAAATCTACGGTAACGCAGAACGGGGTGCCGATTTCGTCCTGGCGCCTGTATCTCCGCCCTATGCTTTGTGAATCATCGTAGTCAGTCACGAAATTCGGGCACAGTTGCTTGAAGACCTCTTTAGCGAGAGGGGTTAGTTTTTCATTTCTGCTCAAGGGCAAAACAGCTACCTTGAACGGAGCCAGAGAGGGGTGCAGGTGTAGGACGGTTCTCTTTTCCCCTTCCACTTCCTCTTCATCGTAGGCGTCAATGAGCAAAGCCAGGACGGAGCGGTCGACCCCGGCCGATGGCTCAATAACATAGGGAACATATTTTTCGCTGGCCTCAGCATCGTAGTACACGAGCTCTCTGCCGCTAGCTTTAGCATGCTGCACAAGGTCGAAATCGCCCCTGTTGGCGATGCCCTCCAGCTCCGACCAGCCCATAGGGAACAGATACTCGATGTCAAAACAGGCTCTGGCGTAGTGGGCAAGCTCATCCTTGCCGTGCTCCCGCAGACGAAGATTTTCTTTCTTGATACCCAGCTCGGTATACCAATCGAACCTCTCCTTGACCCAGTAATCAAGCCACTTCTCGTCGGTCCCGGGCTTGACGAAGTACTCCAGCTCCATGTGCTCAAATTCCCTGGTCCTGAATATGAAATTGCCGGGGGTGATTTCGTTGCGGAAGGACTTACCTATCTGGGCGATGCCTAAAGGCAGCTTCTTCCTCGAAGTCGTAATTACATTCTCAAAATTAACGAAGATGCCCTGGGCAGTTTCGGGACGCAGATAGATTGTGCTTGCCCCTTCCTCCACAGGACCCATGAACGTCTTGAACATCAAATTGAACATGCGGGGTTCGGTCAACTCCCCGCCACATTTGGGACATCTCTGGTTCTCTATTTGGTCAGCGCGCCACCTCAGGTGACAAGACTTGCACTCGACCAGTGGATCTGTGAAGCTATCAATGTGGCCGCTAGCTGCCCAGACCCCTGGATGCATCATGATTGATGTATCCAGGCCTACCACGTCGTCCCGCTCATGGACTATTGTCCTCCACCATGCATCTCTGACATTGCGTTTAAGCTCCACCCCCATAGGGCCATAATCCCAGCAACTGGCCAGGCCGCCATATATTTCGCTGCTGGGGAAAATGAACCCCCTCCGCTTACACAGAGAAACGACTTTGTCCATGTCCACCTTAGCAGCCATCTTCACTCTCCTTCAAGCTCCCTAGCTTATCAGCTTTGCTGGCAGGCGTCAAAGGTAATCGTCGTTTACGATAGCGTCAAAGAGCCGGCGGGGTTACATGCCTGGCGATTACGGAATGCAGGCAGCCATTGTGCAGAGTTTGGGTGTATACTAGGTATGAAGGAAGGTCTCGGTGCATAACGGTAATGAGGGAGGAAAATGCGAGAGGGATTAAGGGTCGGCACCGGCTATGACAGCCATCCACTAGTTGCGGGCCGCAGGCTGGTCCTGGCAGGCACTGATATCCCCTACAGCAAAGGCTTGTCAGGATGGAGTGATGCCGACGTGGCGACTCACGCCATCATAGATGCTCTGTGTGGCGCTGCTGACCTGGGCGATATCGGTACATTGTTTCCTCCCCAGGAACCGGAGTATCAAGATATCTCAAGTCTGATTTTGCTGGGCAAGACCAGGATGCTGGTCGAAGCAAAAGGATTCGCTGTCGTCAATATTGATGTCACTATAGTGGCCCAAAGCCCCCAAATCTGGCCTTTCATCTCCGAGATGAGGAATCGTATCGCTGAGGCTCTGGCCGTGGAGATAGCACAGGTGACTATCAAAGCCACCACTAGCAACGGTTTAGGTTTCATCGGCAGGGAGGAAGGGATAGCTGCGCAGGCCGTGGCTCTAGTCCAAAAGCAGAAAACTCAAACATGAGCTCAGCGCGTTCATCAGAAGCTACGCCTTCGCTTACACCGGACATACAGTTCAGATTCTTTACAAACGAAACGCAATAATGCCAGAATGAGGAAGCCTTACGAGCGGAGGCTCTTTCTGTGCCAAAGATAACCCACCGAGGACTTGTTTTTCTTGCTCTCTGCTTCGTTTTCATTTTTGCCCTCTTCTTTCGTACCAATACAGCAGTAATAGTCGAAGACCTTATGGCCGATTTTGCCATCCCCGCTGCTTCACTCGGTTTGATGGCTTCAGCTTTCTTCTACGCCTACGGCATTGTCCAGATTCCCATTGGAGTCCTTTCGGATCGCTTCGGTGTGCGGCATACTGTCTTCTACCTCGGCCTCCTGGGAGTAGCCGGATGTATCTTATTCGCCCTTTCCACCGGGCTTCACATGGCAAGCTGGGGACGAATACTCATAGGGATAGGAACAGCGGGGGTATGGGTCCCGTCCCTGAAATACCTGGCTATGAACTACAGGCCGGATGAATTTGCCACCATGACTGGAGTCCTCAATGCGATTGGCAGCCAGGGCCTTATCCTGGCTACCTTACCCATGGCAGTAATGGTGGAAGGAATAGGCTGGCGCATGTCCTACATTATCCCCTCCCTGATAATGCTGGGCCTAATAATCGGTCTGTATCGCCTGATGAAGTCCCATCCCATCAGTCCTCAGATTCAGGCAGAGAGCAACATGCAGGAAAAGTGGAACAAAGGAAAGCAAGGGAAGAAGGCCTCCGCCTCACCTGATTACTCCTTCTGGCACCACCCCAAGTTCTGGCGCTTTCTCCTGTGGGCCTTCCTGATCTACGGCGTACTGTTCAGCTTCCAGAGCCTATGGGGGGCTTCCTACCTGCAGGAGAACTTCGGCACGAGCAGGGAACTGGCAGGCACCCTCCTCATGTTTTTGTCCATCGGTGGGATTATCGGAGGTGTGGTCTGGGGACTGTTGTCAGAGCGGGTTTTCAGAGCACGGCGCCCCGTACTGTTCCTGGGCACGATCGGAATGGTGGGCGCCTTCACGGCCCTGCTCTTGCTGTCTTCCTACCCGGGAGGGTTTGTAATAGCCTTGATTTACTTCGTGCTCGGCTTCTGCGGTTTCACGTTTTTGATTAATCAAGGCTGTGTCAAGGAGTTCTTTCCCCTGGAAATAGCGGGAACAGCACTGGGAACGGTAAGCACCGCAATGTTCATCGGTGTGGCCGTCTTTCAGGGAATTACCGGCTACATCATTGATCTTTTCGGCGAGAGCACCCTGATGGCATACCATGTAATTTTCTCCCTCTACCTGGGAAGCTCGGTCCTGGCATGCATAATGGTGGGCATAATGCCGGAGACCTTCCCCAAGAACGTTGCGGCCACCCACAACACTGACCGTTGAGGGAAACAGCAGAAAGAGGAAATAGATGGTGATTATTGGTCTCACCGGGAGTGTGGGCACGGGCAAAAGCACGGTAGCCAGTCTTTTCAAAGAACTGGGGGCTTATGTGATTGATTGGGATGAGCTGGCTCGAGAGGTTGTCCGTCCTCACTCAAAAGCCTGGAAAGAAATAGTAGAGTATTTCGGAAAGGATTTCCTAAATGAAGACCTGACCCTCAACCGGCAGAAGCTGGCTGAGACAGTGTTTCCCGACCAGGAAAAGGTGGCAAAGCTAAATGCAATAGTCCATCCCGAGGTGTTTAAGGAAGACGAAAGAATTACAAATGACATCAAGAGTCTCGACCCCGATGCTCTGATTATCAAGGACATTCCTTTGCTGTTTGAGCTTACTCGCCCTGTATCTGTGGACAAGACAATCCTCGTTTGTGCGCGTGAGCCAACCCAGTTAAGACGATTGGAGGAAAGGGGAATGCGCCGGGAGGATGCGCGAAACAGAATACAATCCCAACTTCCCCTTGAGGAAAAAACTAGATTTGTGAATTTTGTTATTGATAATGATGGTTCGCTGGAAAAGACGAAGAGGCAAGTGGAGGCAATATATTCTTCGTTAACAAAAGGAGACCAACACGGAAAGCGGTAATAGTGGGACAACCTCGCCTTCCACGTACTGATGACGAGTTCAGTCGAACGCCGGGAGCGAACCGGTTGTCAACGAATTCTCACCACCGAACGGTTGTCGGGCGAGTTCCCCTCATCTCAAGAGCCATCATGCAATGCTGGAAGGAAGTTCTCTTCTTCCGGGGAGGTTGCCCATTGACCCAGAGTCAGCCAGACTCTGTGATGAAGGGGAAATTGAGAGGTACAGCCGTGAACTCACGTGGCAAAACCTTATGCGCCGCCGGTCAATACGGCTTACGCAGCGGCTGGAACAGCCCCTTAGTGGTAAGGCGGCGCTCCATAATCTCTTCAGCTTCGGAGATGATGGAATCGATTATCGCCTTTACTGAAGGAATGTCACGCACCAAGCCGACAACTTGACCACAGGCAAGCAGCCCCTGGTCGAGCTCCCCACTTTCCAAAAGCTCTTCACCCTTTTGCCCGGCTAACAATGGCGCCAATTCCTCCAGGGAAGCTCCATCTTTCTCCATTTGTGCAACCTTCTCCGCCGCGGCATTTCTCAGCACCCGTTCCGTATTGCGCAGGGAGCGCATTACTAACACGGTATCACGCTCCGATGAATTGATTAGCCATTCCTTTACCCCGTGATGCACGGGAGACTCTTTGGCAGCCAGAAACCTGGTGCCCATATTGATCCCGCTGGCACCCAGCGCGAGCGCTGCCACCAGGCCCCGGCCATCACCAAAACCACCTGAGGCAATCACCGGGATGTCCAGTGCATCGACTGTCAGCGGGACGAGAATCAGCGAGGTTACATCCTCTTCACCGGGGTGGCCGGCACATTCAAAGCCATCGATGCTAACTATGTCGCAACCTACTCGCTGCGCCGTGCGCGCGAAGCGAACCGCCGTACACTTGTGTATCACCTTGACTCCTGCCTCCTTAAGCCGCTTCATGTAAGGCTCGGGGTTCCTGGCCGCTGTTTCCACAACCTTCACGCCTTCTTCGATAATCACATCAAGATAGCTATCAATATCCACGGTACGAAGAGTGGGGACTAAGGTAACATTCACCCCAAAGGGCTTATCGGTCAGATCCCTGGTCTTTCTGATTTCAGCGGCAAGGCCCTCCGGGGAGGAGAAAGTCAACGCGCTCAGTATACCCAGTCCACCAGCATTTGACACCGAACTAACCAGCTCGGCGCGGGAGACCCACCACATGCCACCTTGAGTTATAGGGTATTCTATGCCCAGTATTTCGGTTACTTCTGTCCTGAACACAATTCCCCTCTAGCCCATGTAGAATACACGCCCTTGACAGATATCGCTCCATAGCTCACAGGTCCTAGAGCGCCTCCGATAATACTATCAACTTAGCTCAATTGAAAGCAAGCCTCTCATAAGCTATAATGCCCATTCAGAAAGGGAGAATATCTTTGCTCAAAACCCATAATTGTGGTGAGCTGCGGGAAGAGCATGTCGGACGCAAGGTAACTCTGGCTGGCTGGGTGCACCGACGTCGTGACCACGGTGGGAAAGTATTCATCGACCTGCGTGACCAGGAAGGCATAGTTCAAGTGGTGTTCAATCCCCAGGCGTCCCAAGAGGCGTATCAGGTGGCCGGTTCGCTCCGTACCGAGTACGTCGTTCAGGTTACCGGAGAGGTCTTGCCCCGTCCCAAAGGTACGGACAATCCGAAGCTCGCCAGCGGAGGCATCGAGGTCATAGTAGAAAAGGCCGTCATCCTCAATACCTCGAAAACGCCACCATTCTACGTAAGTGAAGATGAGGAGATTGAAGAATCATTGTGTCTGAAACACCGCTACCTTTACCTGAGAAGGAAGAGGATAAAGGATAATCTGCTGTTGCGCCATCGAGTGATAAAGTTCATTCGCGATTTCCTTGACGCTAAAGGGTTTGCCGAAATTGAAACACCTATTTTGGTCAATAGCACACCGGAAGGAGCCCGGGACTATCTCGTGCCCAGTCGTGTCAGTCCCGGCAAATTCTACGCCCTTCCCCAGTCTCCGCAACAGCTGAAACAGATCCTCATGGTTGCGGGCTTTGACAAGTACTTCCAGATAGCCCGTTGCTTCAGGGACGAAGACCTCAGAGCAGACCGCCAGCCTGAGTTTACCCAGCTTGACCTGGAAATGAGCTTCATCGAGATGCAGGACATATTGCAGCTAATGGAGGAGCTTTTTGCATCACTCGTCAAGGCGACCAAGCCCGATATGCGGTTGCTGAAACCATTTCCGTATCTCTCCTACAAAGAAGCGCTGGAGAAGTACGGGACGGACAAGCCAGACATCAGGTTCGGCCTGGAGATCAAGGATATATCCGACATCGCCTCCACCACCGACTTCCAGGTCTTCCGGGCGGCACTCGATAACGGTGGCAAGGTAAAGGGAATATGTATCCCCGGCTGCAGTCACTATACTCGCCATCAGCTTGATGAGCTGATTAATCTGGCAAAGAGCTATGGAGCTCAGGGGCTAACAACCATGGCTTTCACGGGACAGGAGATAACCGCGGACCAGGTGAAGTCGGCAGCTGCCAAGTATTTGACTCATCGCCAGGTAGAGGAGATAGCCAGTAGATTCGAGGCAAAGCCCGCTGCTCTTCTGCTCATAGTGGCCGACAAACCGGAGGCAGTAAACAAGGCACTCGATGAGTTGCGCCGCGAGATGGCCCATCGACTCAATCTGGCTGACCCTAAGATATTGGCTTTCACCTTCATAATTGATTTCCCTCTCTTGGAGTGGGACGAGACGATAAATCACTGGAATACCATGCACCATCCGTTTACTGCTCCCCGAGATGAAGATGTTTCGCTTCTCGATACGGAACCGGCGAGGGCCTACGGCCAGCATTATGATGTAGTGTGCAATGGCTGCGAACTGGGCAGCGGTAGCATAAGGATCCACAATCGTCGGCTGCAGGAGAATGTATTTGGCCTACTTGGTTACAGCAAAGAGGAAACGGAAAATCGATTTAAGGGTCTGCTGGAAGCACTGGAATATGGCGCGCCGCCCCATGGCGGTATTGCCATAGGTCTGGACCGGTTGGTGATGTTGTTTGCCGGGGAACGGAGCATAAGAGAGGTCATCGCTTTTCCCAAGAATCAGAACGCCGTCGACGTAATGCTGGATAGTCCATCTTATGTGACTGATAATCAACTTAACGAGCTAAACCTTAAACTTAAGCATGAGGTTCTGCGAGCGAACGAAAAGGAGCGCAGTGCATGAAAGTAAGTACAGAGAATCCAGGAAATCGCCAGGCCGTCCTTACTATTGAAGCTGAAGCCGATGAGTTGGACAAATCACTGGACAAGGCTTATCACCGTCTGGTTAACAAGGTATCCATACCCGGTTTCCGCAAAGGAAAAGCCCCGCGACCGATCCTAGTGCAGCATATAGGAAAGGACAGTCTCTTGGAGGAGGCATTCGAGAATCTCATACCGGACCTGTACAAGGAGGCGATCGAGTCCCAGGAACTGGAGCCTATAGCCAGACCGGAAATAGAAGTGGTCCAGACTGAGCCTCTCGTTTTCAAAGCCACGGTCGCTCTCAAACCTGAGGTCAAGCTTGGCGATTACCATGGCATAAAGCTGGAACCCAGTCCGGTACCCAAGATCGCCAAAGAAGAAGTTGCTGCTGCCATAGAAGAACTTCGGGAAAGGCATGGGGCATGGGTACCCGTGGACCGCCCCGTCAAGTTGGATGACATCGTTACCATGGACATCGAAGCCGGTGTGGAAGGGAAACCCTGGTTAGACCACAAAGGCATATTTTATGAGGTTGATAGTGATTCACGTTCGCCGGTGCCTGGATTTGCCTCTTATCTAGAGGGCGTTAAGAAGAATAAGGAAACGTCTTTCAGCCTGACCATTCCCGATGACCATGAAATGGAAGCAATGCGGGGCAAAGAGGCCGCCTTCAAAGTCACTGTCTCCGAAATCAAGGAGAAGCAGCTACCGAGACTCGATGACAAGTTGGCTCAGAGTGCTGGATATGAGAGCCTGGCGGCGATGAAGAAGAAAGTGACCGCTGACCTGAAGGCCAGCGCTGATGCCAGAAATGAGCTGGAGTTAAGGCAGAAGGCGCTTGAAGCCCTGGTCGATCTCAGCGAAGTGAATTACCCCCCTGTACTGGAAGAGGAAGAAATCAATGGACTGCTTACAGATGAGGCACGGCGTCTGGGCTTCAGAGAACTGGCCGACTACCTGAAAAGAAGTAACAAGAGCGAAGAAGAACTCAGGGAAGAACTCCGTCCTATAGCAAAAAGGCGGCTTAGTCAGAGCCTTGTTCTGGGCAAATTGGCTGAAGAGGAGAAGATTGAAATTAATTCCTCGGAGGTAGATAATAAGGTAAGCGAAATTGCCAGTGGGGCTGAGGACAAGGAGAAGGCCACACAGTTTTTCTCGCTGCCCCAGGTCAGACAATCAATCGAACAGTCTCTATATACTGAGAAGACAATGGATCGATTGCTGCAGATAGCCACCGGCAACATCGAGGCTACGAAAAAGGAGGAATAATGGAGACGAAATCTCAAGTAGTAATCCCTACGGTGACTGAAACCAGCGCTCGCGGTGAGCGTATCTTTGACATATATTCTCTCTTACTCAGGGAGAGAATAGTTTTCCTAGGCACGCCGATCAACGACCAGATAGCGAATCTCATTATTGCTCAACTTCTTTATCTGGAGAGAGAGGCCCCGGACAAGGACATAAACCTCTACGTTCATTGCCCCGGTGGTATCATCAGCGCAGGTCTGGCCATCTACGATACAATGCAGATTCTTCGCTGCCCTGTATCCACCATTTGTGTAGGTCTAGCGGCCAGCATGGGCACCTTGCTTCTTTGCGCCGGAAGCAAAGGCAAGAGGTACGCATTGCCCAATTCAACTATACATCTGCATCAGGCAGTCGGCGGTGCTCAAGGGCAGGCAGCAGACATTGAGATCGCCGCCAGGGAAATCATGAGAATGCAGGAAACGATTCGCAGTATCATAGCCAAGCACACGGGCCAGCCCGTGGAGAAGATTGCCCACGATACCGATAGAGATTTCTATCTCAGCGCCGAACAAGCAGTGCAATACGGCATCATAGACGAGATACTCAGCAAGCCACCCGACAAACAAAGCTAATAGCTCGTGCCACGTCATAGGCGGGCCGGGCAGACTTACCAACTGGAACGGCGACGCCCCCTAGAATCTCAAGTATCTGATGGTTTGAACTGGTAGGACGATGGCTGGAATGGTACGGTGGATACAAGCCACCTCTACGCTCTATGCCGCAGGTGAGCCTTTCGGCGGATTGGGCAAGGGAGGCTTGATTACGATCATCGTCATCGCGGTGATCGCTACCGTCACCTTCGTGTGGATCTTCCGTGAGACCAGAAGGCGCGAGTGAGCAGTAACGCGCCGTGGCCCCGAATTGCAGCCCTGCTCATTCCCAACCCTCCACAGAGCGTCCGAATAGATGATTCCTTATCCGGGCCCAGGTGCTGGCAAAATGGGCCAAATAGCTGGATTTCTGCCCGACTATTTTGCCCTGAGCTAGAGCGTTCAGGAAGTCCCTTGGCCCATCGAAGTCGGGCATTTCTACATATGCCCGACCAATCTCACTCACAGTATGGGCGTCGCTACCTGCACTGGCGGCCTTGGCCCACTCTTCGGCCAGCCTCTGTGCCCTGGCGATACTGCTAGAAAGTGGCGTACGGGAATTAAAGGCTTCGATTATGTCAACCTGGGACAGAACTGCCGCCGAGGTTAGGGGATTAGTCTTCCAGGGCAGGGATCTGCCAAACGGATGAGGAATAGCTACCAGGCCACCCTGACTTCTGATGCGATATATTGTCTCCTGAGGAGATAGGCCTGGGGGAACTCTTTCGCTGAGAAAGAGTCCCATAATCTCACCGGCAGGCGTCATGACCTCTTCAGCAACGATTACTTTGAAAGGGGCGATTTCCCTTAGCCTTAAGGCGCCAGCAATGGTGTTGTGGTCGGCCACAGCAATGCAATCTATACCCGTTGCCAGGCAATGCTCAACTATTCTCTCCAAAGGGGTAAGGCAATCTGCAGAGTGGCAGGTGTGGACATGTAGATCAGCCTTTATTAATCGCCCTACCCGTCTTGTCATCGCGTATCAAGTATCCCGGACCGGCTCCGTCTCGCCATCCGGAACAAACATCCCGGATTAGCTCGCCGTGAACTTCTCAGCGGAAATACGCGGCCGGTTCTCGTCCCCGGCCGATTATACCAGAATCCGGCAGAACTGAGACTGTATTCGCTCGTGCAGCGTGTCAAGGATCCCGCGCAAAGGACGGAGCACTGCGAACAGGGCGACGACTGGTTGAGCGACATTCAGCTTGCTTTTTCTTGGTATTCGCCAGTGCGCGTATTCACTCTAATAACGTCGCCTACATTAATGAAAAGAGGAACCTGGACCTGCGCGCCCGTCTCCATCTTGGCTGTCTTGGTGCCCGCCGTAGCTCTGTCTCCCTTGAAGCCAGGCTCCGTCTCCGCAACCTGAAGCTCCACAGAATTAGGCAATTCTACAGCCACTGTTTCTCCCTGGCTAGTCATAATCTCCAGCGTCACGCCTTCTTTCAGGTAACTTGTTCCCTCACCTATCTGTGCCGAAGTCAACACGATTTGCTCGTAAGTCTCGTTATCCATGAAATAGTAAAGGTCACCGTCACTATAAAGGTACTGAACGGGGCGATGCTCCAGAAACACCGGTTCAACCTTGTCACCGGATTGGAAATTCCGCTCAACTACATTACCGCCACGAACGTCACGAAGCTTCAACTTGACTACAGGTTGCCTTTGCTGCATCTTAACGTGCTGGTATTCCAGAACTACATATGTTCCGCCATCTAGCTCTATGGCGGCTCCCTTCCTCAATTCGCCGGCATCAATCATCTGGTAACCTCCTTGCTTGTTGAAATCCAATTACCACTATGCTTCTCACCGCTTGTCATTCTAAAGAGTCCCGACGAAGTCGGGACAACGAACAATCTCTGGACAACGTCCATCGGGACTCTGTATCTGTAGCAGAATCTTCACTTCGCTCAGGATGATGAAACGAAGAAGCTCAAATTAACAAGTCCCTGCTTGCCCTGCTTAGCACCCTGGCCTTTCCGTTCGTCAATACTACTATGTCCTCGATTCTGACCCCGCCCTGCCCCGGCAGATAGATTCCCGGTTCGATGGTAAAAACCATGCCATCGGCGAGCGAATCGGCAGAGGTGGGCCCGAGCGCAGGCAACTCGTGTACTGCCAGGCCGACCCCGTGTCCCAGGCCATGTCCGAAGTCTGTTCCATATCCAGCCTGCTCAATGACACTTCGGGCCAGTTCATCCACCTGGGAAGCGCTCATGCCGGATTGCACTCCCTCTATGGCGGCAGCCTGTGCTTTCGAAACTATATCATAAACTTGCCCCAGGGCCTTGCCTGGTTCGCCCAGGAAAACCGTGCGACTCAGGTCGCTGCAGTAACCACGGAATCTAGCCCCCATGTCAATCAAGACTGGCTCACCGCGACTAATTCGTCTCTCTGTAGGTTGAGCATGAGGGAGGGCCGAATTTGGGCCGGAAGCCACAATGATTTCAAAAGCGGCGCCCTCGCTCCCTCCCTGATGAAGCAGTTCCTCTATCTCCCAGGCCACTTCCTTTTCGGTGATGCCTGGATGAATTAACGCCTTTGCTTGTTCAAAAGCGGTATCAGCCAGAGCCACTGCCCTGCTGATTAACTCCAGTTCTCCCGGCTCTTTGATGGAGCGGAGATGCTCCACCAGGCCTTTGGTAGAAACAAGCTCAAGGCTGTCTCCGTTGGTCTCTGTTGCCTCGCTGAGCTTCTGATAACCATCATAAGAAACCACGTCAGCCTCGAAGCCCAATTTGCGCCATCCTGAGTCACGGACGAGACCGGGAAGCCAGTCACGTAGCTCTCGCTTCGTCTGGATAATTTCAAACTCTGCCGACTCTCCCTTAGCTTGCTCTATATAGCGGAAATCGGTAGCCAGAACAGCATTTTGCACTGAAACGAACAGCCATCCGGCCGATCCGGTAAATCCCGAAATATACCGGCGGTTCTGCGGCTGAGAAATCAGAAGAGCGTCCAATCCCATTTCGGCAATTGACGTGCGCAGCTTTTGCAGTCGCTTCATTCCCGACTTTCTCCTCGGGCCTTCAATAATTCCGTTCGTCGTCTTCTGCTCCCTCTGTCCGTCTGCACGAGGCCTGACCCTTTCCCAGGCAGGCAGACTACAGCCCAAGTACTATTCGCGCAATCCCGAAGTAGAGTGCTACCCCAAATATATCCATAATTGTAGTTATGAACGGTGCCGACACCAGAGCCGGGTCAGTCTTGAATAAACGAAAAACAAATGGTAATGCTCCTCCCACCAGGGTTGCCATTACAGAGATGCCTATCAGGGTGATGCCCACCACAGCGGCTGCTGCCAAGTTGCGCCCAAACGCATAAGCCATACCCAGGGCAACCGCGCCGAGGGCAACGCCCATGATAGCGCCTATCCCAACCTCCCTCAAGATGACGGCCAGAGCCCGTCTCGGGTTTACCTCCCCCGTGGCCAGCCCGCGAATAACCACGGTGGCCGATTGTGCTCCCACATTCCCGCCGGCGGCTATCACCAAAGGGATGAAGGCAGCCAGTATATATATCTCGGCGAGCCATTCTTCCTGCCTCAGAATAATAGGGGCGATAATCAGGCTGACCGCGATAAGCAAGAAAAGCCATGGCGTCCGGCGCCGGACAACGTCAAGGATACGGCCGGCAAAGTAGCCTCGCTCCGTACCTGGTACCGCACCAAAGCGATAGATATCTTCGGTGGCTTCCTGTTCCAGGATGTCCGCCACATCATCATGAGTGATGATACCGACGAGACGCTGCTCTGCATCCACCACTGGAATTGCCAGCAGGCTATGTTCTCGAAGCTCCCTGGCTACCTCCTCGCGGTCGGTATGGGTGAACACAAATGGCGGGTCTGGTTCCATGATATCGCTTACGCTGGCATCCTGGTCAGCCATGACCAGGTCCTTGAGTGACACAGTTCCTATAAGATAGCGGCGGCGGTCCATCACATAGCACTCGTACACAGTCTCCCGGTTGATGGCCAACTGTCGGACCCTTTTCAGAGCCTGTGCCACAGTCATATCGCCGTGCAGGTCTACAAACAGAGGGGTCATCTCACGCCCGGCGGTCTCTTCATCATAGCCCAGCAGCTGCATGGTGAGACGGCGTTGCTCGGGCGAGAGTATCTGTAACAGCCTGCGCGCTACCTTCGCTGGTACCTCCTCCAGCAACTCGGTCCGGTCATCAGGGGGCATTGCCTCTAAGAAATTCCTTGCCGCCTGGTCGCTGAACGCCTCAAGCATCAGGTTCTGAAGCACCCCGTCCATATTGTCGAAGACATCGATGGCAAGGTCTTTGGGGAGAAGGCGGAATGCTATCACGGCGTTGTCCGCCGACACAGTGCCCAGCAAGTCGGCAATATTCCCGGGGTCTGTACCTACGAGCCTCTCCCGCAAAGCTCTGTATTCCTTGTTCTCCAGCAGGCCTTTGAATGTGCTTTCATCCAGAGCCTCTGTTGGTACCCTTCCGGTAAACTGTTCGCTCATTTTACAGACAAACAAAACGCCCCACGTCCGGTGGGACGTGGGGCACAGACGCCTCAATCAGAGACCTATTCTAAGGCAAGTCCCACCACCGAACGAAAATGCCAATCTGTCGCGGTTTATGGTCTGGGTCTGGTGATGATCTCTTTTCCATACCTTGTATCTCGTTCCGTGGACGATTATAGTCCTCGCGTATAACCGTGTCAATACGGAAAGAACTCCTGGTCGAATTGCGCCGACATCCAAACACTCATCTTCCAACAAGCATAGCTCCACCAGCCGCGCCTGTTAGGGAAGATTCAGTGTCCATTTTGCTTCTTCTAAGGCGGCAGTCCTTTCATTTTCTTTGGCGTTCTAGTACTATAGCAGGAGACCTGCTCGGCAATGGTTCTACACATGAACAAGAAGCTATTGATTGGCTTATTAGCTTTGGGGGTGACGATGCTGGTGGTGGGCCTGGTGATACTGTTCGTAGGCTTGCCTTAGCTTAATCGCTCCGGCCCTAGCTAGTACACACGGGCTGATGAAAGGATGTAGTTAGCAATCTTCTGGATTGCTGCCCAATCCTGGCTGGTCGGCTCAAATCGCCTATCCACCTGTAGTGTCCATCCCTGGAATTCCCTGGCATAGCTGTGAAGTGTCAGATTCCCAATCCCCTTCGCCAAGTTCTTTACTGCTTCATCGTTGGAAAGAACCTCGGCTAGCCCGGTATGATGATCGTCACCTTCCCAGGTCACGTCTACCACTTTCCCGAACAATGGAAATGCCTTCTTCCTGATTGTCTTGATGTCAACCGCCTTGTGATTTGACAGAGGTCGCTCATCCGGAATACCAAGAATGACCCACCACCGCGGAGGGCTATTCTTGCTTCCGTCCTTCTTCAAGATGTTAATCCACCCGACCGACCCTTCTGATATGTCTATGATTCCCAGAGAACGTTGATACCATAAATTCTCAACTTTTTCTTCCACCCGGCCACGCCCGGCCAGCTTCGCCCTGATACCCAGGGAGTTGAGGTTTCGAGCTAAATCGTCTCTTGTCTTATCACGAAATATGTTTTTCATGAACTAGAACCATGCCATTGTGTATCGGAGCCAGCTGCCAGGCCGTTTTGTTGCCGCCGGACCTGCATTGGCACGTGCGTTAACCGACAAGACCAAGCTAGTTTCCTGCGGCTTTCCGAACCATTGAGAGACTTCCTGGAAGGCTGCTATCCCTTCACCTTGCCATCAGCGTCCGCAGCAGCTTCTGTTTCTTGCGCGGATCCGGTATGTTCTCCCATATACATTCGACACCGGATGTCCCTGCCGTTGACACGAAAATATCACCGCAATTATATATTCGCTGCCTCAGACTGATCTTCATTCTGATATCCTGAACCTTATCCAGGCGGTTTTCATACAGCTCTTTTGAGAATATGCCCTTGAGCACTACTATTCGGTTTGTAGTCAGTGCGTACACAACAGACCGCCACCTGACATAGCCTACGAGCCCTATTATCGCCCCAATAACCATCAGTATGGCGCCTGGAATCTCCCAGCTAAGCACGATCAGCATGGCTGAGCCGCCCGCAAGGAGAAGGAGCGCCACCACAATGTGATTGAAGAATGACCCCATCTTGCTGGCATGCGTTTCAAACACGATTCTCTCATTCTTCTCCATCATGTCCATAGGAATCATCCTGGGCGTCTCGTAGGCGGAGATATCCTCACCATAGCCCCGTGGATGTTCAGGAGCACTTTCTACAGCGTCCTCCTCCAAATGGGCTCCGCAATACTTGCAGTATTGACTGGACTCGTCAATTTCCCTGCCGCACTTCGGACAATACATGTTATTACTCGTATGTAGCCGATACGTTGAATTTGCGTGATGTTTGCGTAAGTCTATTCGTGTCCACAGGCCGTGTCAAGGGGAATCACTATGGAATGACCTGACTATCTACAGTCAACCAAAGCCGAGCGATTTGATCAACGAACACGATGGAACGGAACTACTATGACAAATCACCCGCCGAAGGCCGTGTTGACGCTAAGAAGGCGCCTAACTGACCGTCAGACATACTGCTCTGACACTACTTCAAGCGAGGGTTTGTCGTCATTGGACAAGGATGTGTTTGGCAGGCTGAACGAACCATGGTGTTGCTTACGATGTTCTAGCTTACTCCTGCCGGTGTCGCATTCCTAATCGTGATGGTGGGGTCGTGAATTCGTTTTGGAATGGGAAGCCCGCGCTCCTTAAGCAGGGCGATATGATCTTCCATTCCCCACTTCGCTTTGTAAAGGCAATCCTCCACCGAAGTCCCCACCCCGGTAAAGCCTTCCAAGTCGGGTGAGTAGAAGGTAAAAAATCCGGGGTCTTCAGTTGCTTCGACAATCAGAGAGTATTTCAAGTCTATCATTTTATCTTCTTCGGCCCTTCAATCCGGCCGCTTTCAGAATCACGTCGCAAGTCCCTGTCGGTACTTCTATGGAACCATGATAATCGATTCTGATTAGTTTATCCACCCCCTGTCTGGCATAATATCTCACTGAGCCTTTTTCCTTTATCAGTTCAAAACCGTTCTCCTCCAGGAGCCTGACCAGTTCGCTGAACTTCACACACTTGATTATAGCATGGAGTCAAGACAACAGCCTGCTCCAGTGAAGCAGAGAGGGAACCACAGATGTTGAGACTATGCTTTCTTTCTCGACTTCAGGAAAAAGACCGTGGTGATTATGGCTGCGACGATAACTGCGCCAATTATGGCATACAATACTGGGAATCCCCCGGAGGCTTCCGCTCCGTATCTTTCGGCAAGTTCACTATGCAGGATAACTTCGTTTGACACGCTCACCGACGTACCATCGATCAACACCACCGCAGGATCCAGCCTTGTTTCCAGACCCAGAACCTTCACTTTTACCGAGTAGCTACAGACCGCCGTCTCTCCGGGCCCCAGAGAATCTATTTCTTTCTGCCAGTACAGGCGGGGGTCACTATTCTCTTCCTGGATCAGACTGAACTCAGACAGGGGCTCCACAGCTTCGAAAGCGCCAGGAAAGAAGCTATCAATCAAGGTGATATCCCCTACCTCGTCACTGCCTTTGTTTTGAACTGTGACTTCAACCGTGACTACCTCGCCGGGCGAACTCAGGGTTTCCGGTACAGTGTTCTTTACCGTGGCAATATCCACGTCCAGGGTTGTCCAGCTTATAGCCAGCGGAGTCGGATATAAGTCGCTTTTCTCCCAGATGATCAGGGCTCTACCGCTCTGCTCGGCGGTGCCTGTATATGGCAGGCTTGAATAGATTATTTTCCTAATGCCTTCTGGCAGTATCAATCTCACACTGTAGCTGTCCACTCTATTGGAGTTTGCCATGCCATCAAAAAAGAGCACCGGCGCAAACACAATTCCTTGAGATTCTGCCGTTTGGAGGCCCAGGGAGTAAGATAGTGATAGTTGTCTTGTTTCTGCGGGATCAAACGCGATCGGATTCACCAGTTCGCTCCCGTCAATTCTAGCTATAGCCTCGGAAGGAGAAAAAGTCATATTGATAGCTTCCTGGCTATCCCCGTGATTGACCAGGACATATTCCACACTAACCGCAGCTTCATCAGTTACATTTAGCGTCGCCGAAAACGAGTCTATGTGAACATCACCCGTGTAGAACAATGCTGCGTGTGCGGGGTTAGCAGGAAACAATGATAGGCACAACACCACCAGGCTCATGAAGAGCCATCTACCTGAGCCTGGCTTCAGCCAGTATCTTTTTCCATACCCCAGTAACATTTTCTCTGCTTCTCTCTCGCTTAAGCTCTGCCAGACTAGGGGCAGATTGAAGGCAAGTAAGCATCCAGGTAAAGGTTTGCCTGCTGACACGGGTTCCCACCGTGATAGTCATAAGTCAGGGTGCTGGGCATTGTCAGGGCGACCCACGCCCTCACACGGCCGCTGTTGATGCGGAAACAGGCCACGTCATCCAGTCCATCACCGTTGAAGTCTCCCACCACCGGAGTGTCATCATTTGAGCAGAAGTCATCATGCCAGCGGCTCTGGGTTTCACCAAAGCCATCGCTCCAGAAGCCAAGCACCGTTGATAACCCGACAAAGACATCCCCGTTGCCCAAATTGAAGGCCACGACGTCGTCTCTCCCATCACCATTGAAATCACCGACCCCGGGTATTTCATCACCCATACAAAATTTCGGGTGCCACAGGCAGAGCATGGTAAACTCGCTCTGGCCTTCTACCGCACGGATGACACGAACTCCGGCAGCGCTACCCCTTGCAAAAGAAACGGCATCGTCATAACCGTCGCCATCGAAGTCACCTACAAGGGGCAGTTCATCGCGCGGGCAGAACGCGTCGTTCCAGACCGTATGGCAGACTCTGACCTTGTGTGTATCTCCTCGAGAGAATTCAATTACAGTATCTGTGCCACTCCCTCGCGGATCTCCGAAGCATATAACGTCCGTCTCGCTGGTTGGCTCATGCCCCACTATTGACGAAGGGCAGGCTGCCATCGTTCCTATTGCTTCTCTAAAACCGCCGGAGTATCCGTGTTCCGTGATCACGATGAAGTCGCCCTCGGGACGATTACCGACCATGACGCCAGGGTGCGATGGATATGGTTCAGGCAATGCCGCCGACGGCGCCTGGAAACCAGAGCCGGTGGATGGGAAAACAACAGCAACAAAATCCCGCGTATCCCAATCATTATACACAGCGGCGATATCGTCACGACCGTCGCTATCGAAGTCTCCTACGGCCAGCGCCGGGTATTCTCCCCAGCCGCTCCAGTCGAGCCACAGCATCTTGGCACCAAAGCCCCCACCAGTGACTGACACTGTTGGGTTCTCGCACCCCGGGTAATTCATAGTATACTGCCAGGGGCTGACCCAATCTATTTTGTCGTTGAGAATGAGCTCTGGCACATAGTCTTCGCAACCAATGGCGCTGTTCTGCGGCTCTAATATCCTGTGCTTACTGTGATAATTGACAATGTTAAATGCATGCCCGGGCTGCGTGGCAATGAAGATGCACTTGTGGCTTACTCCCAGTGACCTGAGCAAGGCAGAGCTAAGTATAGCGAAGTCGTCGCAGTCCCCGAAGAACCACTTAGAAGGGTCCGTACTTTGTGCTCGTCCGCTGTAGTTCAAGATGTAGTAAGCTGGCTGCCAGAAATCACACAGCTCGCAATCACAGATGTCAAAATCAAGGTCCATTACATCGCATAGGACCTGTCTATTGATATCATCTCCTCGATAACCCATATGAGTAGGTACCCACCAGGCAATAGCTTCAATATACTCGTCACTGGTATCAAGCTCGAAAGGATCTATCCCCATTACATCGGCATATTCCGAAACGGCTCCCAGGGCCCAGCCTCTTACGTACTCAATCTGGTCCGGGCTATACAAATAAGCCGAAGTGCCGTCCCCTATTGTGGCATCGTTCAGGCAGTTTTTGCACTCGGAAGGGCAGGGGCCGCCACAGTCCACACCTGTTTCCCCCTGGTTCTGGATACCGTCATCACAGCTGCCGAATTGAACGGTCATTTGTGCCATGTGGCTGTTACCCCCGCTGTCGCATACCCTGGCTCTTACCGTGGCCTGCATGATGCGGTCGTCGGTCAGTGAGAACTGAGCCCCAGCCGTGCTGCCCAGCATCCCGGGGCTTACGGTCAAGCTGTGCCAGTGGCCAGCGTGAAACGAACCGTCTACAAATACCGTATCCGTCTTTTCCCAGATGGCGGATATCTCCCCATCGTCCTGGGTCAGAATGGTAATGACCACATCTTCGCCGAGCTCCGGGTGTTCGGGCTCAGCCGTTATGCTGCTGATCCGCGGGGCACTCGAGTCCTCCGGTTCGAAGGCAAAATCGAAACCTTCAGCGTTGGCATCTTCAATTCTGACTACCTGCCCCTTGGCGGTCTGCCAGCTACCCTGCCACTCGCAAAGGTCCACACCCGGTTGATAGACGGGAGTGACAATGTATGTTCCGGGACAAAGACGGCCCGCCCGATAGGTCAAATCGGGACCGGGTAGATCGCCAGAGAACAGCCTGTTTGTATCAACACGCCAGACGCGGCCCCCTTCCTTACAGGTTGTTACCGGCACTGTTTTGCCGCCTATTTGGGCTATGATCGTTTCAGCCTCGCATATCTCAATCTTAAGCGTTGCTGAGTCATGCCAGAAATCGTGGATGGTGCCAGAAATGGAGAACAAACAGGCTGTGAGCGGTGGTTGGACCGGAGTAATGGAGACAGTAACATCAACGCTTCCCTCACTGGAGACACCGCGATTCTGATAGCTGTCAAGAGCCTCGGCCTGATAAGTTAGCGTGCCTTCGTCATAGGGTCCGCCGGTGTAAACGCATTCCCAGTATGTTCCTCCTTGGCCATCGGTCTTTTGGCTCGGAGGAGCACACGCCTTGACCTGCTGACCGTCTACAAAAATCAGCATATTGAGGACGCTGCTATCATCTTCTGCCTGAGCTGTGAAAGTGACAATGTCAGCGGTAGTGACCTCTGAGGGGGAATGGCCTATTGTGACGATTGGTGGAGTTGTGTCAGCCTCTACTTCAATCTTCGCCTCAGCCCAGGCTGCCCAGTCCTGGCCGGAGTCCTGTCCGGCGTTAGCATACAAGACGAAGTTACCTGTTTTGCCCTCCACAGATTCTAAATCCGTGGTCATAGAGTCGAGCTCACCATCGTAGGTTGCTTTATGGCTGAGAATAGAATGGATTTTGGGCGCCACATTCAGACCGAGAAACTCTTCAAACTTAACCTCAAAGGTTACGCCATCGCTTTCGGCAGCCCCTTTGAAAAATCCCACGGTGATTTTGAGCTCGGCGCCGGAGGCAACTGTCATCTCGGGATACACACCCATTATCCAGCCGTCACTTACCCACTGCGGGTGAGTTTCCAGAACTCTTGCCCAGGTGCTATCGTCCTCAAGATGACAGTCATCCCTGTAAAGGGCGAACCCACGGCTGTCGGTATCGCTGCCGGGGAAGGGCAGGCTGCCGGCGCCGCTGGACCAGGACGCGCTGGCAGCCTGGGAGACAAAGTCGTAGAAGACAGTGTCGGCAGCGGAAGCGGTCTTGCCATGGGCGCTGAATAGAAGGCCGCCTGACAAGAGGGATAGTGAAAGGATAACAGTAACTAGGAAACCGAATACTCTTTGCCCATTGTGGTGTGTACACACGAGACCACGCCCCCAAAGACTCCTATCGCAGCACCGCTACAGGATAAGCAATTCTAGCACGAACATTCGTAACTGTCAACGTGCTGCAGGTTGTTGGATGCAATATGGGGTTCCAACATGCACAGCCGCCAGTTGTTGGCCACGGTTCCACGCGTCGCCACACCATGCTGAAGCTAGCTTCACCTACCGCTGGGCGAGCCTAAGCGTCTCCGTATGCTCATAGGCAGGACTGCCGTCCGGGGACGACTGTACAGAAATAGCGGTTTCTCAGGTGATGCAGCAACCTAACACCTCTGCAGAGCACGAACGGGGAAACGCTGGCAGGCAGAACGAAAGTGACTACACCTGGAATTGTTGCGTGCCCGAAGGCGTGACGTATTGCAGTTCCTCAGGCAAGATCTCCAATAGGGTATAGTCGGGATCTTCAGGCCCAGACCAGTAGTCCTCAAAAAAACGAATCCGTTTTGCGATGCTGGCCTTCGTCTCGTTGTCTTCAATGAGCTCCGCTTTCCCCAGTACCCGGATACAGCGGTCCTCGGCATTCTCATCGAATTTATAGATAAACTCTACATTTGCATTCTGCCTGATCTGTACAACTTTGCTGCTATAAGTGGAGGTCACCATCCAGAACCTGCGGTCCAGATATATCAGTGTCATTGGCCTTACCCTCGGTCGTGTTCCTTCGATGGTGGCCAGTGCAACAAACTGGGTTTCCTTGAATCGATTCAGAATTTGCGCTAGTTCATCGCTGATCTGCATCAATTTGTGTCTTTCTGAAGAATCTTAGAGAAGCAAAGTAGAAAGGCCATTATAAATAGAAACATCGACGCAATCAAACCCCGAACTACTCAGCTTCGAATCCTGAAGACCACTGGACGCGCACGGGGATGTCTGCCGTTCCATGCATATGTTACCATATAACTATCTGACACATTCTTAACATGTATCGAACAAGGGTGGGCGATGTAATTAACAATACGGATTCATTGCCTCGTGTTCCCTATTGAGCCACAATCTGAATCGGGAGTCGAAAAAGGACAGGCTATGTTTGGTAGAGGGAGAATCGATATCACACTTGAGAAACTCAAGTATATTCGGGGGGATACCATTTCCGGCACTGTTACCTTGACACTAAGGAAACCTGTGAAAGCTAGAGGCATGAGTATATCCTTGATCGGTGAAGGTAAGACCAGGGTGACAACTCCGTCAACGGGGAGGTCGGGGATACCGGCATATGCAACGACCGTGACAGGCACCGCGCGCTTCTATGACTCGGAACAGCAACTGGACGGCGAAAAGGAATACAGCGGGGGACAAGAGCATTACCTGTTTGAGATGAAAATACCAACAAATGTCTTGGATGTTAGACCACGAATAATCGGCGGAATCAGATGGTACATACTAGCCAAACTTGATATTCCCCACGGGCTGGATGTCACTAAAAAGCTCCGTATAATAATCCGATAGACTGAGCTCTCTTATTGTCATGCCCGTGCTCTCACCAGAAGAAGTTGGCAGTACATTTTGTACGACCCCAAGAAATACTATGGAGTTAGGTAGTCACCACTGGACGAACATGGAATGTTTGATTCTCTTGCGCTATGACCACGGCTGCGATAAGCACTCATTGACTATTCTACCTGGTTCTTCTCTCCCTTAGATTTCATACAACAAGCTAAGCCCAAAATCTCGCGAAGTCTTCTATTTCACTTGAACGGCGCATATAATTATATATTATAGATCATACTACCTGGCGCATAAATCTTTAAATGGCAAAGACCAGCAACCGACTCCCACGTTGGGCTCAAGTTATAGTAATTGCATTTATCCTCGGGGCCATTATCTGGGCTCTTGTTCCAACACATATAATATGGGTGGCGATAGCCATTGCTCTCATAATCATTGCCTTGCTATCGTACCTCGCTTACAAGAGGCAAGGACCGGCAGCATTCACAACCTTCGCCAAGAAGGCTTACTATTGGCTTTCTGCATCCGGCAATCCCTCACAGCATACTACGTTCCCGAAAGCCCCAGACTTAACATCATCTGAAAGAGCCTTGTTCATACACTACACGGGAAATAGGTGTGAAGACCCAACTTGCGGCAAAACCGGTAACCTAGAAATCCACCATATAAAACCTAGGCACGAAGGTGGCACAAACACTGTTTGGAATCTCTTAGTTCTTTGTCCCAATCACCATGATTCCGCTAACAAAGGTATCCCCCCCAGACAGCGACAAAAGCTCTGGGTTCAGGAGCACAGGACTCAAAGGATTCGTCTGCTACGTTCTGGTCGATGGGACTATCGCTGAATATCCTACCACCTTAATTCAACAATCATCGGTAATAGAGTTCTGTTGTTAGCTTTGTTGGCTTTGGGATTCAGGACGTACTTCTGGATTCAAGGATGGGGGACTGCATAGAAAGATACACCCTGCGCTGACAAAATCAACAAGCTGAAGGGCAATTTAGCTACCATTGGACGAACATGGGCGTGATTACGTGGGCATAGTTGTGGTGCCAGGACTGGGCGGGTTCTAGGGCCGGAATTTCTCTTGGGGAATGCCACTTCCTTCAACGATGCTCCTCATCGTGCCCAGCGGCAGCTGCTTGCCTTTATGATATGGCACAATCACTTGCTTCCCCGTCTCATCATTCCGCCATTTCTGATGACTGCCCGTTGTGAGATCAAGGTGAATCCGTGCTGTTGGAGTATCTTGATAACCTCACTGGCTTTCAGTCTCGGCAGCTTCCGAGCCATCAGACCGGAACTTCCACCTCAAAGACCTT
>JBKHJJ010000047.1:0-10028 GCA_046538185.1 Dehalococcoidia bacterium | reverse complement strand
GTGTCCAACTTCTTGCAACTTAAGGCGGAAGACATAGGAGACCTTGCTGCCGGGTTGTCCAACGTGTTGAGATACTATCACCAACGTGGGTTGGATAGCTTCAACTGTACTATTTACTCCGGTAGTCTGGAGAAGGCAAATGACTTCCGTGCCGGGTTGAGTGTTGTCGCCAGGCCTAATGCCCGACCCAACTACTCGAGTATCGATTCATGGTTCATGCCACTGATGTTGGGGGAGACTGTTGTGCCGCAGCGGCCAGAAGACGTGGTGGCTGAAATAAGGGAATATTTCTGAAGCGGGGCAATACCGAGCGAGGAGGAAGCTCAGAAGCCTCGAACAACAGTCTGCTCCATGGTACGGCTGCATCTATGCGGTGATGGCTACCTTCCCAGCACAGGCTGGGCTCTTTGCATATGCCGCTCCGTAATGTCCTACAGTGCAGGTAAGTCCAGGGCCAAGTGCGGGGAGTAACCGATAGATGGGGATTAGTGGAGGCGTAAGGGGAGCCATACCGAAAAGGTGCTTCCCACCCCCACCCTGCTTTCCACTTCTATTCTTCCCCCGTGGGCCTGAGCGATGCGCTGCGATATTGCTAGTCCCAGTCCAGTTCCTCCATCAAAGCGCGAGCGTGATTTGTCAACACGGTAGAATCTCTCGAAGATGAAAGCTATGTCTTCTGCCGGGATGCCAACCCCCGTATCACTGATGGCCACGATGGCCATTTGTCCTTCGCGTCGAAGTGAGACTGAGACAGCCCCTGGGATGGGAGTATATCTAACGGCATTATCCAGAAGGTTCATGAACAGTTCTCTTAACCTGGCGTCGTCGCCTGTCACCACCAAATCCTGAGTCTGGTCTAGTTGGAAGGTGAGCCCTTTTTCCTGACAAAGGACTTCTGCATCTATGGCCAAATCCGGGATCAGCTTGCCGAGGTTCACTTCCGTGAAGTCCCATTTTTCCTTTCCGGAATCGGAGCGAGCGAGGGCGAGCAATTTAGCAATGAGGGAAGACATCTGTCTTGCTTCTCTGGATATGGCCTCCAAAGACTGGCGATAATCGCTCGATGGTCTTTCCTTCTGGAGCGCAAGAGAGGATTCAGCTTCGATTACAGCTAAGGGAGTACGTAACTCGTGCGAGGCATCGCTCGTGAACTGTTGCTGCCTCCGGAAAGCATTTTCCAATCGTCCGATCATTTCATTGAGCGTTGCTGCGAGCCTCCCTAGCTCATCCTTGGTGTTTACATCAATCCTTCGACTTAAGTCGCTTTCACCGATTTCCTGTGCCGTTTGAGCAATCTGGTCCACGGGCTTGAGCGCTCGGCGGGCCAGAAATATGCCACCCCCAGCCGCTACTGTCAGGGTCAGCGGAATAGCGATGAGAAGGGTGCGTCCTAATCGTGTCAATGCCCGGTCTATCTGTATTGTCGAGCGTGCAATGACCAACACACCCGGCCCCACCAGGTTGAGGTTGACGGGGACAGCCAGGAGACGTAGACGTTCACCCTGTGCTGTCTCGATGGTGGCCAGGGAGCTCGGGTGGGCAATTGCTTGGGAAATGAATTCGCGACTTAAGGGAATACTCAGTCCTCGCGGAGATACCTCCACGAGCTGGTCACCAGAGTAAAAATACAGTATGACGATTTCCCCCAGCTCCTCTTGGAATTCCCCTTGCCTGATACTTTCCAGAATGCCGGGGATGCTTCGTAGCTGTGTTGAGCGTAGTGCCAGTGAAAGGTCAAGGGAACGATAGAGATTTCGTGAGAGATAGAGGTATACGCCACCGCTAAGGGCCAGCAACAGTACCGCCAGCACCAATAGGTACCAGAGTGTGAATCGGAACTTGATACTATGAAAGAAGCTCATGGTGCTTTCAACCTGTAGCCAGCCCCTCTAACTGTCTGAATCAGGCTATTCTCCCCTTCGTTGTCTATCTTGCGCCGTATTCTACGAATGTAGACATCTACCAGGTTAGACAGGCTATCGAAGTCATAGTCCCAAGCATGTTCTTCGATCATAGTCCGCGTGACTACCACGTTGGGATGGCGCATGAAATACTCCAGGATGACGTACTCCTTCGTGGTCAGCTCGACAGGTTGTTGTCCCCGCCAAATCTGCCTGCTAAGAGTGTTCAGAGTTAAGTCTCCCACCTGTAGCTCTGCCGATTTGGGCAGTCCTTCCCGGCGCAGGAGTGCCCGGAGTCGGGCAAGAAGCTCGCTGAAAGCAAAAGGTTTAACTAGATAGTCATCTGCTCCTGTATCCAGTCCTCTGACACGGTCCTCTATGGTGTCTTTAGCTGTCAACATCAGAATGGGGGTATTGATCTTCTTAGCGCGAAGCTCATAGCAGATTGCTATGCCGTCTTTATTGGGCAGCATTATGTCCAGGATGATGAGGTCATACGGGTTGGTCTCGGCAAGGTATTCTCCTTCGTCTCCATCGTATGCTATGTCCACAGAATAGGCTTCTTCCACAAGTCCGCGCTTGATGACAGCACAGAGCCGGCGGTCATCATCGACAACCAGAATTCGCATAACGAACCTCCCGAACGCATTATATTACACCGAGATGAATACAAGATGAAATGGCTCGAGCGTACGCTTTTTCGAAATTCACTCCCGCTTCATGGTGGGTTCATGTTGCTGTGATAAGCTGAATTCAATCAATAAGGAAAGGAGGTGATACACAATGCGGAAACGTAAATGGTTTGTTCCAGTGGTGGTGGCGTCTATATTGCTTATCGGAGGCATAACAGGCGGTGTGGTTGCTGCTGCCAGCGACGGGTCGCTCGGCACTGAGGAGCAGATCGAGGCTGCCAATCGGTACCAGGTGCTTCTGGATAGGGCCTGTGCCATCTACGAGGAAGAGACTGGCGTGGCCATCGATTCAGAGCATCTGAAGGATGCTCTGAAACAGGCACGACACGAGATGCGGGAGGCGGCTCTGGAAAACTGGCTCCAGAAGCTTGTAGACGACGGTGAGATAACCCGGGATGAAGCCGACCAGTTGCTGGAATGGTGGCAGTCCCGGCCAGATGTCCATCTGCCGTTGCCCCGGCTTGGTGGATCTGGTCCCGGCAGTGGCATGATTTTGAGTGGAGGTTTCCAGTCTTTTGGTGCCCTTGATGCTCCTGATGAACCAGGTGACGGATAAGGCACCGGCGTAGAATCTGTGGGGGGAGAGGGCCTAAGTGTTCCCCTCCCCCCTGCACGGGGGTTAGAAATGTCCAAGCTAAAATATGTTCTGGTAGGGGTCGTATTGATTACTGGTATCAGCCTGCTTGTTATGAGCAGCGTAGATAACTCCCCCAGTTCGGCCTCAGGATATCTTTTTGTTGACGAGAAGATTGGGCCCGTGCTCAGTACAGAGGAACTAGTAGCTGAGGTGGCTCCTGCTGTAGTCTCCGTTGTAACGGAATCGGTGAGCTATAACTGGTTCTGGCAGGCAGTCCCACAGACAGGAGCGGGAACCGGGATAGTAATCAGCCCAGACGGCTATGTTGTGACCAACAACCACGTTGTAGAGGGGGCCACGAGGGTGACAGTCACCCTAAGTGACGGGAACACATTTGAGGCAACCACAGTAGGTACGGATGTGCAAACTGATCTGGCGGTATTGAGAATTGAGGCTAACAATCTAGCTTACTTGCGTTTTCTGAGCGATTCTCTAGAGCAGCTTAGCGTGCTTGATCCAGTGGTGGCTGTGGGGAACGCCCTCGCTTTGCCAGGAGGCCCTACCTGGACTACCGGCGTGGTCAGCAATCTGGGACGATCTATCGAAGAGAACAACGGAGTAGTGCTCAACGGCATTATTCAGACCGATGCGGCTATTAACGCGGGGAATAGCGGGGGGCCGCTGCTAGATACTGCAGGGCAGGTGGTCGGCATAAATGTGGCTATCGCCAGCAATGCCGAGAATATTGGCTTCGCCATAAGTACTGATACCGCCATCCCCGTAGTAGAAAGCCTGATAGCGGAAGGGAAAGTGGTTCGCCCCTGGCTTGGAGTGTCAGTAGCGACCGTTACTTCAACTGTCCAGCAGCACTATGATCTCTCAATCGGCTCAGGAGCGCTCATCACCGCCTTAACCAGTGGTAGTCCTGCGGATGAGGCTGGGCTGAAGGCGGGCGATGTTATCGCAAAGTTAGATAACGGGGACATCAGGACTGCCGATGACCTGGTTTCAGCTATAGGTTCTCATCAGATCGGTGACCAGGTGAATATCGTCTACTACCGTGGGAGCCTGGAGCGAATAGCCACTGCCAAGCTGGAAGAGTCCTCGTTTCAAACCGACTAAGAGTAGGCAAGAAGGAGGCAAAGTGTGCGGCATTGTGATTCTCTGCCGCAGTACTTGGACTTAGGGTATGCTAACCAACAGGCTCCCAGCTAAGGAAGGGATAGGTTGCATCATCAACCGTATTCCAAACATACGCACTGTTTCGCTCTCCGACACTACCGACAGCAACTATATTCCACTCCGCCCCTGAGAATGTGCTGATGTCCTGCATTTCCGCAGTGCTGTTGCCTGTTCCGCCATCGGAACTAGTCTGCCCGCTTGTTTCAGTGTCCCAGAAAGAGTTGCTCACAGTGCCCTGATAATTCCGTCCCGTAAGACCGCCAACATCCTCTAAGCCAGTGACGGTACCGGTGGAATAACAATTACTCACGGTGGCCCGATTACTTCCCGCAAGACCGCCGACAAGCGACACGCCATCCACCGTACCGCTGGAATAGGAGTTGCTTACGGTCCCCTCGTGATTCCATCCCACCAGACCGCCTACGTACTCATCGCCAGTCACCATCCCGGTAGCGTAGGACTTGCTGACAGTGCCGTGATTTTGTCCTATCAGGCCACCAACCTCGTGAATACCACTCACGGCAGCGGTGGAATAGGTATTGCTGACCATGCCACCACTCTCTCCGGCCAGACCGCCAACGTGCGTATCGCCGACCACGCTACCGGTGGAATGACAATCACTGAGACTGCCGTGATGAATATGCCCCACCAGACCACCAACATACTGATTGCCACTCACATCGGCGTTAATCACCGCTAGCCCCACGATGACCGCTCCTGTCTCAACAAAACTGAAGAGTCCCACATGGTCTTCGACCGGCCGGTCGATAAATAGGTCCCGTATCTCAAATCCCTGACCGTCGAAACTACCGGTAAATGGGTCGGGCCAAACCCCAATTGGTTGCCAGCCCTGTCCTTCATTAGACGTCGGACCTGCCAGCTCGTCATAACCCTCAGTAGTGGAATCCAGGTCATTCATCAGGAGGAACTCGCCGTCCACGTTTTCCCTGACGGCATCCAAATCATGCCAATCCCTTATTTGCACACCTGCAGTAGGGGCATCACAGCCTATCATCCCCATGAATAGAGTCACCGCGGCGAGAAAAATGCTGATCGTTGCCGTGTAATGGTGTCTTCTCGAACCAAATACCGTCTTCATAGCTTCACCTCCAGATTGTTGAAGTCGCCCGGACAAACTACATCTATCTTGCCGTTGCAGACCTGACTACTGTTCGAGGTTACAAACTCTATATGTGTCGCCAGTCAGCTAAGACCTTCGTGCCTTGCGAAATCAACAAGAACTTGAAGTATGGTATGACAGATTTCGATAGAGGACTATCCGTAAACGTACTGAATATCAGGAGATTACGCCCTTGAAACTCTGTAGTGCCCGTGGTCAGTATCGCGGATGTGCCTCTTTCCTATTACGGCGATGGGGGATTCTTCAAAGAGGGCTGGTGAGGGATGGTCTACAGCAAGCCTAGTTCTTTGGCCTGTCGCTGAAGTGTATCTCGAAAGGTCGGATGCGCTATCTGTATCAAAGCCCTGGCTCTTTCGGTATTGGGTTTTCCTTTCAGGTGAGCTACCCCATATTCGGTAACGACATAATCAGCATAGTATCGGGGGATTGTAGGTATTTGGGGGGCAAGAGGGTTCTTAATTTCCAGCGTCGGATGTGTGACTATCCTTGAGGACTTCTCATCGCTGGTCGTGGAGGGCAGTACGGTCACGAATTTGGCATCGGGAGCTATGATGCATCCCAGGGCAAAGTCCAGTTGCCCTCCGGAGCCGGTGTACTGGTCTTCAAGACCCAACAAATCGGAATAAATGTTCCCGAAGAGGTCTACCTGCAAGGCGGCGTTTATTGCCACCATCTTGCTGTTCATGGCGATAACGTTCGGATCGTTGGTGTAATCAACCGGTTGCATTTCTATTAACGGATTATCATGCAGCCACTCGTATAGCTTTGCTGTGCCGCCATGGAATGTGCACACTATCTTCCCTCGGTGTATGCTTTTCCTAGCGTTAGTTACTGCTCCTGCTGCCACCAGTTCTCTCAGGCCTTCCGGGACCATCTCGGTATGGATGCCCAGGTCCTTCTTGTCTTTGAGGAAGTGTACCACTGCTTCACTTACTCCCCCGTATCCTATCTGCAGCGTGGCGCAGTCCTCCACAAGTCCAGCTACATGCTCACCGATCCTAGCCTCTATTTCGGTGATGGGCGATTGCTCAAGCTCATATAGAGGCTGATCGACCTCCACCACATAGTCAATTTGTGAAATATGGATGAAAGACCTCCCATGTGTCTTCGGCATGTTCGGATTGACCTCTGCGATGACTACTCTGGGCGGCCGCTCAAGCGCACCCCATGCATAGTCAACTGATACGCCCAGACTGCAGTAACCGTCGCGGCCGGGTGGCGAAACGGTTAGCAGGACCGCGTCGCTCCTGAAGTCTCCTTCGCGGAGCAACGCCGGTGTATTGCCAAAGGTTACCGGATAGAAATCGGCGCGGCCTTCAGTGAGTAATTGTCTTACGCTCTTGCGCCGGCCACAAAATGCGGTGGCACACCTGATGTGTTCTTCTATTCCCGGCTCCAAATACTTGTTCTGAAATGGGCCGAAGGCGGCAAAGTGAAATATCCTTACCCCCAAAAGCTCGTGGGCTCTATTCAGCAATCCTACCGGCAGTAAACGCGGCTCACCACAGAAGTTTGCCAGAACGACGTCGTCATGTGACCTTATGGCTTGAACAGCCTCTTCCGCAGTTACGACTTTCGGTGAAGACTCAATCACACCGATGCGTTCCTTCTTTCGTATCGTGAACTACTTGTCCCATATTTGTGTGGTGGGTAACTTAGCCGTTGATTCTGCCCAAATTGCGGCAATATTATATCAGTAATCATATGCGATTGATCGGGACATGGTTGGGAGTATGCCTTGACGGATTGCCCGGTGTCCAAAAAAGCCGGATTGTGTCCTCAGGCCCTGTTTCCGCTTCGTTTGTGCAGCCTGCGGTTTCGCGGAGCGCTGTTAATTGTGGTAGCCTCTTCAGCTTTCTCGCGGGAAGCCTGCTTCCGAGCGCATGGAATCAAGCACAAATCTAGTCAGATACGTGATTTCCTTGCCAAGCTGTTTTTTGTTAGAGGTATAGCTAAGGTTGAATGTACAGAAGGGACAGGCGCTGACTATTTGGTCAGCAGGAAGACCGGTGAGCAAATCAGATGCGATTTGCATCGAAAGGTCCCGGTACACAGAGCGAATGCCCGCCCCGGCACCGCAGCACGGCATATTCTCTCTGTTTATATCCGCTTCAGGTTCTCTTATGTCCGCACCGCACATCTTAAGTATCTTTCTTGGCTGTTCAATGATATTCTCACCGCGAGATAAGCGGCAAGAATCCTGGTATGTTATTCCGCGTGCAATCGGATTAAGAACGGAGGGGTTTTCCTGCAGCTTTTCGAGAATCACATCCACTGCGTGGCGTATGGTAAAACCTACATCTCCCAACAAATCAGGATAGAAATATTTGAAGCACTTCAGACAGCCGTTGCAGGGAACTATCATGTTTTTTATTCCCAGGGCGTTGAATCTTTCCACATTCTTCCGGAAGTAGTCCGCGGCCATGTCGGTTCTGCCCGCCTCGTACATATAGGTCCCACAGCAGCCTTCGTCTTCCAAAATCATGAAGTCCACGCCCAGCTTCTTGAGGACCAGATAAGTAGATGTTGCAGCGTCCTTTACTAGATATGAGGGAAGGCATCCAACATATAGAAGCGTGTCGGACTCTCTGGTGGGGAAATCCTCCGGTAGCCAATCCAGACGCTTTGCCGGGTCGCCGTTCACCGAATTTCCGGTATCCAGTATGCCTTTGATAATATCATCATGGCGGCTGAGCGGTCCGAACCCTTTCCGCACCAACTCCTCACGAGTTTTGTGCACAACCCGGGTGATCTTTATCTCTTCAGGGCATACCTCTTCGCATCTCATGCATTTGGGGCAGTTATATATGCTCTCGATGAGGAGTGGGGTGGGGGCCTCTCCCCCGAATATCTTCTCCGCTGTCTTAAGCCTCTGGAGGGGAGAGAAGAGTATTTCTCGGGTACACTTGTAAGTAGGGCAGACTTCCAAACATGCTTCGCACTCGGTACAACGTGAGATCTCTTGCATTATGTCCACGTCTTTTCTCCTCGTGCCCTTCTCACGAAGGGATATTTTGTGTGGCATGCATCCACTATTAGCCGCAAGATGAAGTGGCCGCTATCGCTCTATCCTGGCGTTCGTATTTTGATGGATGAGAGAATGCCGCTTCATTTTAGCCCGTTTTACTTCGTCAATTCCAGTTGAATTACCGCCTTACTTTCGTGAGTACCGTGGGGTATCCCGGCTTGCCGCTATTATAGAGGAGTAACATACCTGCCTGAGAAGTGTATCTCAGTACCGTGCGAAAACGATAGGTCGTCGATCGTTCGACCATACCAGGATACCAGCAGTGATGACCCATCACGCTGATGGAAACATGCACAGATATTCAAACACTGCCCCGTTTGTCTCAGGGTCCCAATGTAGCATTTTGTGAGGCTGCTCAACTCCACGTCATGTCTTGGTCGGCGCAGAATACCATTGACAACTTCTTGCAGACTGGGATACCACCAGTAAATATGTAACCATGAATGGACAATACTCCATAACAACTAAGGTCGGCATTATTCACCCATGTTTAGATAGCATTATCGGAGATGGTTGGAATTCAGACAATCCACCTTCGCTTGATGTTGCGCAAGCTCAGCAGGAACAGGATTACACAGAACACTCCGAGAATGGTAAAGTCAAGCGTGAAAGACAAGACATGCTCTCCAGTTACTGCGCCGTGGAGAATATCAACGCCGTAAGTTACGGGTAGTATGTACGAAAGCGGGCGGATAAATGCCGGAAGCGACATTATGGGAAAGAACAGCCCGCACAGGAAGATCATGGGGAAACGGAAGAAGTTGGAGAAAGTCTGAGCTTCAAAGACCTCGCTTGCGGAGACCGAGATAAAAAGACCGAGGAAAGTCGATACGATACCGATAAGGATAATGGCCGGCACAACTAAAGACCAAGCAATTCCAGACATGTCTGCCAGAAATGCAGCAATTGTTACAGGGACAAAGGCATTGATGATACCGAACAGGATAGCCCCGGAGGTCTTGGCTAACATGAGTAACTCCAGAGAGATAGGTGCAAGAAGTAGCCTTTCAAATGACCGGGTTCGCCTTTCAAAGGTAAGAGTCACCGATAGCAGCGAAGTAGTGCCGAACAATATTGAGATGGTAACGACGCCGGGCAAGAGTTCCAGTACGCTTTCTAGCCCTAGCCCTGACCTGATGAAAAACATTCCTGTCCAGGCCAGTGGAAAGATAATGCCCCAACTTATGTTAGGAGGCTTAAGGTAATAAGCCCGCATATCCTTGGTAAAGATACTTGAGAAAGCAATCCATTGTCTCACTGATTCGCCTCGCTTCCGGCCTTTTCCTTCTCCTTACGCATCAACCCTGCGTCTATTCCTGTAACCTGGACGAAAACATCCTCAAGCGACGGAAAATACCGGCGGGCTTCAGTGACTTGAATGTTGCGTTCTTCTAAGAACCGCACTAACGGGCCTACATTAACGGGTTTCTCTGATTCGATACGGATCTGCCCAGAACCAGTGGAATGGAATTGATACTGGGGAAAACCTGAAGCCAGATCTTCGGAT